>NZ_CP182226.1:902360-1087353 GCF_048081595.1 Sulfurimonas sp. ST-27 | reverse complement strand
TCTAAAACAGATCTTCAAATACGGCCGATACATCACAGGCTAGAAACAAGAATCAAGGCCCATATCCTCATTTGCTTTGTGGCATATGCTATATATAAAGAGTTTGAAGTAAAAACAAGGGATTTAAAAAAAGAATATCAAATTTCATATAAAATTTTAAGGGACCTCATTAAACATGTATTTGCTATAAAGTTGGATGATGGTGAAATATTCCCTATGAAACTATCTAAGATTCAACAAAGATTTTATGATGCTTTGCATAGCTGACTTTAAAATTGTTTAAGTTTTTTCAAAAGTGGGTGGCAAATCGTGGAAAACAGGAGTATATTGTTCAAGACGGTGATATTATGCACTTCAGATTTAATGTGTGATGTAAGGAATATATAAACTTTTAAACAAATCAGCCTAGACTAAAGTCTAGGTTCCGAAAAACCTAATCAGTTTTTTCGGAACCCGTACTTTAGTGCGGGCTTTGTGCCTATAAAGACTAGACTGAAACCTGGTTTCTAAAAAACTTAACGCTTAGAGTTAATATGAAATTTGCTTTTTATTTTGTAGCAAATTTATAGTCTAAACCAACCCAGATTTTTTGAATGTCGTTTGTATATCCTGCAACTGTACCTTTTGAATAGTCAGCATACTTTAAAAGACCTGTTAAGTTATTTACTCCAGGAATTTTATTTGTATATACTGCATCAAACTCAGAACCTAAGTCATCGAGCCCACCCATCGTTTTATCCGCTGTAAATGTGTGATAGACTGCAAGCAACTTGCCAAGACCTTTTGCAGTATAGCCTAAACGGACATTAAAGTCTTTTAAACCACCGAGTGGTCCGCTGTTTCCTACATAAAAGACATCCGCCCAACCGTTAAATTTATGATTTGTTCCCAGCATAGGGTTAAAGTTTGTTTTTCCGTCTGTTCCGGTAGTACCACTTAAAAACTCATAATTAACACCGGCTAGAATACCGTTTACATTTGCACCCAAATCCAAATTATAGTAAGAAGCATCTGCTTTTCCGTTACTGTTATGGATTTCCATAGTAGAATCTTTTTGTAAAGCATATTCAGCACGGTAGCTGAGTTTTGCCATACCTGTCTTTACTTTTCCTGTCAATGCAATACCGTAAGTATCATGTGCACCGGCTATCATATAGTCATATGCAGTTACTTTCAGTTCCGGCATTACTTTATATGCAGCATGTACGAGCACACTGTTCGTATCAGCAGTCGGTCCGGCGATTACACCCTGAAAACCATAAACCCACGCAACTAATACTGAAAGATTCTTAATAGAATTATTTGCAACAAAAACTGTATCATAAGAACGTTCGAACTGTCTCCAGCCGACTGTGCCGATAAATCTTTGGTTGTCAAGATTTATTTGACTGCGCCCTACATGTACTGTTGTTTTATCAACACTGTAATTAATTTCAGCATTTGAAATCATTGCCTGTTGAGGGTCCATCACCACTGAATATGGTTTTGTTCCGTCTGTATAAGATGTTCCATTCCAGTTATACTCATGCGAGCCTAAATTATTTACAGAAATCATACCAATACTTGCAGAAAGACCATCTACACCAAGGAGATTCGCTGTTGCTGTTAATTTTGTACGTACAGTATATGCACTCGCATTTGTCGTTGTTGCTTTTCCGTCATCAACACTCTCATAACGAGGACGAATTTGGCCTTTTAGTTTAATATTGTCTAAAATATTAATCCCGTCTGCACTTGCACTTACACTCAATCCACCGATTACTAATGGCAATGCTGCCATTGAAAGTAGTAATTTTTTCATTTCTCTTCCTTTTTTAAATTCACATAAATTATAACTTATATAACTTATGTAATTCTTGATATAAATCAAGTTTTTAGATTTACTCCTTGTTTTCCTGCGCAACAGGTGTAATCGGTTCCCCTCTCTCTTCTTCTATCTTTGCACGGTGTTCTGCCATAAGAACTCTGATTTCATCCATAACAAAAGGAGGCACATTGTCATCTTTTTGCCATTTCACTTCATCAATGTATCCACCATAGTCATCACCGAGTTTTTCAATGTTTTTTTCAAACTCATCCATATCAAAGCAAATTTCACTTCTACCGTCTGCTTCATCTTTAAGTTCTATAAACCATTTTCCGGCATCATCCAGTTTGATAGTAGCTGTAAAAATAACTGCCATTACTCAACTCCGTCAGGATTACTCAGGCTTTTTGCAAACTCTTGCAACTGAGAATCTTTTTTCTTTAAATCCCCATGGTACACGACTCTGTCAATCTCAACATTTTCATCTTTGAGTAGATTTGGCACGGCATCTGATTCATTAATCACTTTTATATTTGCATCGAGTTCATCTTCTGAATATGCCATCTGCATATCAGCCGCAATCACATGAGGAATGGCCTCTATCACTTTCAGTTTTCCAAGCTCTTCACTGACATCTTTACCTTCTATTGTAATGATAATACGGCCTTTTTCATCATGTAAATGATAATCACAAACCTCACACTCTTTTAAACTCTGCACCACTTCATCTAAAAACTTCGGTACTGTCTGTACCACTATACTTGAAACATTCATATTATCTTTTCCTTAATTTTATTTTATAAAATGAAGGAAACCTCCTTCATTCTTTTATTACGATGCCAGAAGTAATTCTGTCATCTACGCTAACGCTATGTTTCCTTCAGCAGGAAGCTCATTGCACTAGTGCAACTACAATTTAACTGTAAATTATTTTTCTTATTCTTTCGTTCTTTTCACTTCTCATTTTATCATATAATCTTTGATATTTTAACTTTGTTGCATAAGAAACGGGACTTCTGAGTGATTTGTATTCAACCAGCTCGCCTTTTTTATAGACACCCGAAACAAGAGCCTCAACCCAGTAAAAACCTCTATCTTTTCTGAGATTTTTTACTACGCCTTTCCACTGTTTTCCGGCTTTTATAGTATTCCACAAATCTTCAAATGTTGCATCCGGCATATCAGGATGCCTCACGATACTGTGGGGTTTACCGATGATTTCATTTTGAGAATATCCGCTTATTTCACAAAATGTTTCATTTGCATAGGTGATTCTCCCTGATAAATCTGTTCTTGAAATTATTAATTCATCTTGGGGAACTTCAGTTTCAACTAAAAATTCACTTTGTGTAAACTCCATCATCTATTACTCCTTATTTGATTTTATAATACCCTACTCTAGGCGAACTGCTGTTTATAAAAAACTCTTTTTCGTTGATAAAATAGATACTGTTGACAATCATTTTATCAGCTTTGTATTTTCCCAAAACCTCTCTTGTCGTTGTATCAAAAAGTTCTACATCGTTGTTTATATCACTGCTGTATGCAGCTGTTTTCCCGCTTGGGCTGAGTCCTACTCCATATACAAAAAAGTGTGACATTTTATAGTAGGCATCGCCGTTTTTCAGATTATACACTCCTACACGTCTGTCCTGTCCTCCTGTTAAAACCACTTCACCTTTAAAATCAATGCTGAAAATATTGTCGACATTGTCTCCATGAAGTGTTTTTACATGCTTGCCCTCCTTGGTGGAAATAAGATGCACATCTCCACTTTCATCCGCAATAGCCACTAATGTTTTGTCATTATTAAGTGCAAAATTGGAAAACTTGGACATAGAAGCCTGTGTTGTCCAGTTTTTCTTTTTTGATTTAATATTATAAGAGATAATGTCATTACTAATTAATGCAATCAATATATTCTCTTTGTCTATAAATTTTGCTTTGATAATGTTGAGTCTGTCATCTCCTGAAATGATTACATGTAAAGCTGAAGAATTGTAAATATGAACTCTGCTGTATCCTCCGTTATCTTGAGAAAGTATCAACAAAGAGCCATTAATCAGATCAATAGAAAATATTTTAGAATCTATTGCATCTCCCATAAAATCTTTAATTTTGTCTAACTTGATTGCCTGTATATTTTTTTTGCTTTTTGTATTAAAAATTTCTATTTTTCCGTCATCAGTAGCACAATAGAGTTTTTGTTTCTTATATAAAACATCTGTTACAAGTCCTGATGAAACCTTATAAATATACTCCGGCTGTATTAAACCTTTTGCATGTATGCCTGAAATGACCATTAGTAGAAAAACAAGATATTTCATTCACTTACCTTCTCAATATCAATAGCATCCGCCGGGCATCTGCTGATACAAAAACCGCAACTTGTGCATTTGCCATTGATTTCAGGCATAAACATTGCCTTAAAATCTATGGCATCTTCCAGACAGGGGTCTTTACATGAAAAACACATAACACCCTGCCAACTCAAACATTTATCCTGATTTATCACAATATCAGCAAAAATTTTCCTTTTGTTTTCAACCAGAAGAACATCACTGGGACAGGCTGTTGCACACTCATCACAATATGTACAGCCTCTTTTGCTAAAATCCAAGTAAGGTGTTCTGTCCTCTCCGATAATAATAATCTGCTCTTGACACAAAGTAGCGCACTGCGCTTCACAGTTTTGACACTCTGTAACAAAAGCATCAGCATCATTAAAATACGGTGGACGTATAATGACTGTTTCATTTTTATTTTTCTCTGCTGCCTCTTTTACAGAGGAAGAGAGAAAGCTAAAAAGCTCTCTTCTTTCCATTTGTTTATTTACTTTTCAGTATCAATATTTTTCATCCACTTGGATTGATCCCAAGATGATTTGGAAGCACCGTTTGGATCTGTATAAACAGGTCTAAAACTGTTTTGGTCAACTAGCATATTTGTTGCTTGAGGTGCATGGCACTGTGTACAGTTAAATCTTCCTGCATACAGATGCTTTTCATCTTTGTCAACTTGTATAGATACATTTGCCTGTGTTTCAGAAGAAGTATTTTTAACCACTTTTCCGTTTTTCAAAATTTTATCACCTTTGACAGAGGTATGCGGTCTAAAATTTGTGAAATGTGAAACAGGAATTGGTGTAGCGCCCATAGATGGTGCCATATCCGGCATATGACACATAAGACACTGATTGTTGTCTTGTGTGACCGGCAACATTCCAGTTGTATCATGTGGTATCATCGGCGGAGCATCCTGATAAGCTCGCTTAAACTTCTTTGAAGTTCCCGGTGCAGCCGAATGATATTCTACTTTAGGCGGAACAACATCTTCTTTTAAAAGATCAGTTGTCCCTCTGTATCCTAACTGACTTTCATCTATTATAGGTTTTACCTGTGTTTTTTCCTGAGGTTTTACCTGTGCATTGTTATTACATCCAACGAGTAATAAAGCTGCAGTTGTAAAACCGATCGTAATCTTTGTTAAAATTTTCATTTTACTCTCCCATTTTTTTATTTTGAATAAAATCTCTTATTGAGAACCTTAAAGCATCATCATCACATACTTCTATACATCTGGCACAATTTGTACACTCTCCTGAGAGTACAGGAAGTGATTCTTTGCCTATCATATGAAGTACTTGTTTTTCTGGACAAACCACTTTACACTTCATACAAAGTGTACAGTTTTCTTCCAGATGATGCACTCTAATAAAACTAAACTTTCCTAAAAGTGAATAAAATCCACCGAGTGGACATATATGACCACACCAACCATTTTTAAGGACAAACAAATCAAAAAGAAATATCATACCGATAGCTGCCCAGCCAAAGCCCATACCAAAGACAAGACCTCTGTGCATCATTGATATTGGCGATACAAATTCAAAAGCTGCTATACCCATAAAGGCCGAAACTATTAAACTAATACCCAAAATCCAATATCTTACATTTCTTGTAATTGGTTGTTTTGTTATTTGCGCTCTATCAATATCAAACACCCTTCTTAAATAATTAGCACTGTCTGTAACCATATTTACAGGACATACCCAGGAGCAAAATGCTCTGCCGCCTATAAAAAAATAAAACAGTGTTACAACAGCAACACCTATAAGTAAATCAGTAGCAACTACGGCACCTGCTGCCACCATCTGCAACACTGCATAAGGATCACTCATCGGAACAATTCCAAATAGTTCGGATGAACTGAGGTTTCCTTCAAGTATCTTCCATCCCCAGGCATTTGCACCGAAAAATAGAATTAATATTCCAATTTGTGTAAATCTTCTTAAAATAAGATATCTATAGTTATTCCATAGTTTACTCATCCAACAAACCTTCCAAACCACTGTTAAGCTTGTCAACCGCTTTTCTTTTACTTACATTTGTTGTAGTATGAATCGCATGAGCATCTTTTAGTCTTGACTCATCTTTTTTATCCCAGCCTTTGATGTAGTGACTGCCGGCTTTCCCCATTGCCACTTCACGAGGCAGTATAAAGATAGCCGGTTTTTCTGTCACACAGGCATGTTCACACATTCCGCAGCCTGTACAGGCATCTGCATGCACCACAGGTTTTAAAAATGCGTGTTTGCCGGTTCTTTCATTTTTAGAATATTCTACCGTTATGGCTTGTCCTAAGATAGGACAAGCTCGATAACATGCATCACATTGAATTCCCCAAAAAGCGATACAGCTGTTTTCATCAATGACTGCCAAACCCATATCAGCAGTATTAATATCCAAATGCCCATTTACGGTCACACTTGATTCATCAAGTGCACCACTTGGACAAACAGGAACACAAGGAATATCTTCACACATATAGCAGGGAATATCCCTTGGAATAAAGTATGGTGTCCCTATAGGTCTGTGATCACCGGGTTTAGCCAGCATCAATGTATCATACGGGCATGCTTCAACACATAATCCGCATTTGATACAGGTTTTGAGAAAATCTTCTTCCTTTATAGCCGCAGGCGGACGCAGTATCAGCGGCGAAGCTTTCGCATCATCAAGATACGCGCTCCATAAAAATCCGCCAATCGCAGCATAGCCAACACCTCTGGCCATATTTAAGATAAATTTTCTTCTGTCGCTGAGTGCTTCTTTTTTCATTGTAAATTCTTTATTGTCTATGCTTTATAAATTTTTACAGCACATTTTTTAAAGTCTGTCTGTTTTGACATAGGACAGGTTTGATCCAATGTTACTTTATTGATAAACACACGCTCATCAAACCACGGAACAAATACCAAAGGTTTTGGCGGTCTGTTACGTCCACGCGTCTCAACACGAGCTCTTACTCTACCACGACGAGATTCAACCCAGCATAAATCATTGTCTTTGAGTCCTCTTTCCTCAGCGGCTTTAGGATTCATATAGACAAGCGCTTCAGGAACAGCACGGTACAACTCAGGCACACGCATCGTCATTGTTCCAGAGTGCCAGTGCTCAAGCACACGTCCTGTACACAACCATAAATCATAATTTTCATCCGGCATTTCCGGCGGATCCATATACGGACGGGCAAAGATTTTTGCTTTGTCTGTTAACGGTTTTTTCTTTTTGTCTTGTACACCTGTTAAATTACCGTGTGGTAATGCTTTGGCAAGTGGACCGTAGAATGCAAATTCACTGCCTCTTCCGTTTTCTTTTGCATGTTTTGCCGCATATGGATCAAATTTTACATTAAATCTCCATGCAGTCTCTTTGCCATTAACAACTGGCCATTTAAGACCACGAACTTTATGGTAGGTAACAAAGTCTGCCAAGTCATGCCCATGACCTCTACCAAATGATGCATATTCTTCCCAAAGGTACTGGTGAATCATAAAGCCGTAGCCTTTGAAAACTTTACCGTCACTTCCGACAACATTTCTTGCATCACCGAGACATTCTGAATTGTCATACCCTTTTTGTGGAAACTGATCCAATGCCAACGGATAGTTTTTCTTCGCTCTTTCATTTGCATATAGAATTTCATACATAGTCGTATCTGGTTTATACCCCATTGCATAGGCTTTTTCTCTTACATCAGGAAGTTTTTTACCGTTTCTCAGTGTATAAGGCCCCCACAGATCATCTACCGTAAATCTTTTTGAAAGCTCTACCCACTGCCAGGTATCACTCATCGCATCACCTACAGGAAGAACCTGTTGTCTCCAGTGCTGTGAACGGCGTTCTGCATTTCCGTATGCACCCCATTTTTCATAAATCATAGCAGACGGCAAAATCAAATCAGATACCATTGCAGATATACCCGGATACCCGTCTGATGTTACGATGAAGTTATCCATCTCACGAGCCGCTTTAATCCAGTGTTTTGCATTGGCACTGTCTTGATATGCATTACACACATTCACCCATGCGAATTTTACAACACCGTCTTCAATATCTCTGTGAATTTTCATAATATGCTGATTTCCGACAGGATTCAGTGTTCCTGCAGGAATATGCCAGCCTTTCTCTGTAATAGCTCTGTGCTTTGGATTTTTTACCATCATATCTGCAGGCAGTCTGTGTGCAAACGTACCGACTTCACGAGCAGTACCACAAGCCGAAGGCTGTCCAGTTAATGAGAATGCTCCAGAGCCAGGACGTGCCTGTTTGTTTAACATAAAGTGAACATTGTATGAAAGTGTATTGTCCCATGTTCCACGTGTATGTTGATTCATACCCATTGTCCAGAAACTGACAACTTTTCTGTCTTTTTCAATGTAAAGCGCTGCCAAATCCTGCAACTTTTTCTTAAAGCTGTCAAGTGATTCTTCAGGATCACCTTTACAAAGTTTTGCCGTATACTCCAATGTATATGGTTCTAAAGATTTTTTATACTCTTCAAAAGAAATTTCCCAGTGTTTTAAAGTACCGGCAGTGTTTTTCATAGTATCACCGGCTTTATAACCATATGGTTCTAACGCAGGACCTTCTAATTCTGAGACAACCTTACTCATCTCTTTATTGTAAATTTCCATCTCTTTTGCATCATATTTTCCGGCACTGCCGTCAGGTCTTACCGGAGTAACAGATTTTTCACCTGCACGTCTGAAACCGTATCCGATATTTACAGGACCTGCTGCAAAGATAATATTTTTCTTGATGAAATCCCAGTCAATGGCTTCTGGATGGTTGTACACAATCTCACGAGCAAGATAGTTCCATAATGCAAGGTCAGTGTTTGGTCTAAAAATAATGTTAAAGTCACCCAAATCGCAGGTACGGTGTGTATAGGTCTGAATATTGACCACTTTTACACGTTCAGGGTCTGAAAGTTTTCTGTCTGTTACACGAGACCATAAAATCGGGTGCATTTCCGCCATGTTTGAACCCCAGGTTACGATTGTATCTGTCAATTCAATATCATCATAACAACCTGATGGCTCATCTATACCGAATGTCTGGTAAAAACCGACAACAGCAGATGCCATACAGTGACGGGCATTCGGGTCAATCGCATTGGATCTGAATCCGCCTTTCATCATTTTTTGGGCAGCATATCCTTCCATAATTGTATACTGTCCAGAAGCAAATACAGCTACCCCTTCAGGACCTTTTTCTTTGAGTGCTTTTCTGATGTTTTTTTCCATCTCATCATACGCTCGTTTCCATGAAACCGGTGCGAATTTCCCTTTTTTGTCAAATTCGCCTTTGTCATTTACACGAAGAAGCGGCTGTGTCAGTCTGTCCGCACCATACATGATTTTCGCATTAAAGTAACCTTTAATACAGTTAAGACCACGATTAACCGGCGCAGCAGGATCCCCTTTGACCGCAACAATTTTTCTATCTTTACCATCTCCCGTAGTTGCGAGCATAATCCCGCAACCGGTACCACAGAAACGACAAGCTGCCTTGTCCCATCTCCAATTATTTTCAGCTTTCGCTGCTGCTGCATTCAGTTCTGCTGGTACAGTCATACCAATAGCTGCTGCTGCAGAAGCTGCCGCTGAACTTTTAAGAAATTCTCTTCTTGAAAGTGACATATTTTCTCCTCACTATTTTTAAAAGTAGTTAAACACTTTACAATGTTCTCAACATATTTACTAACGTTTTTATAATAGCATTGAAAAAATTATAAATGATTGATTTAAATCAAGAATTTAAGAAAAGCAAAAGACATTGATATACATGAGTATATTTGTAACATAAATAAAAAATATTATTTGGAGTTATATTTTGCTATTGTATCTCCAAACTTTACTTTGTCATTTTCTTTGACTAAAAGTTTTAGCATATCTTCTTCGGCCAATATGACAATGGTAGAGCCCATTTCAAAACAGCCAAAATCTTCACCTTTGTCAAGATAAAGGTTTTCAAACTCATACACCTGTTCCTCTTGTACATCTGCATTTGTCTGTATACGCGTCTCAAAACTTATTTTCATAACGCCGACATTCAATGCACTCACAAGGATAATGTAAAAATATTTTCCTTCTTGTGTCTTACACAGCAGCACAACTCTCTCATTTTCTATAAAAAGATTCAAACGTTTTTTCAACGAAGGGATATTAACAGGATAAAATTTTCCCGGAATGTGTACAGCTTTAAGTACCTGCAGATTCATCGGAATATGATACCGATGATAGTCTTTTGGAGAAAGATAAAAATTTACAAATTCTCCGTTATGCACATAATCTTTTTCTGCCTGTGTAAAATTTTTTCCAAGCAAATTATCAGTTTTATAGCGCATGCCTTTGATTTGTAAAGCATAATCGTCAATAAGTCTGCCGCACTCCGTAATCAAAGAATCACAGGGTGCAATAAAATCTTCTGCATTCAAAGAAAATTTTCTTGGCTCTTTGAGTCTTCTTGTAAAGAGCGCGTTCAGACTCTTATAGGTACCCGGGTCATGGAATTCACTCATATCGAGTCCCATCAGTTTTACATAGGAATAGTTTACAATTTTTTGAAACCAGTGCGGAAATTCTTTATTTGCAAATTTACCGAACAGCTGGGATACGGCTGATGTGATATGTCTCTTATTCATTTATTTTCCTTTTGGCAATTTCTTCTATTAAAACTGTGGCATACGAACCTTTAGGGAGTGTGAAGTTCATTTCATACTGTGCTTCGTGTTTGTTGAAACGCCCTTCTATCTCCGTTGGAAAGACCCAGGCATAGCGCCTGGCTCCGTCAGCATTGATTTCATCATCATAGTCTTTTTCAATGTCTCCTGCAATTTCTGTGGCATGGCGTACTTTTTTCCCGCACAAAAGTCCTGTAACAGAGATGTCGCGTGCATTAAATCTTTCTAAATCTTCTTTTGCGCCTTCAAAGTCAAAAAGTCTTCCATGCGGATAGTGTTCCATAACATCACCGCTGATAAGTTTAAAAGGATGCTTCTGATCTTTCATCTTTTTGACTTCTTCGTTTGGCATGTTTAACAAACTCTCGATCTCTTCAGCCTTAAAACTGTTCACAAGCGTATTGATCTCAAGTCTTCTTGAGAGCCAAAGATTAAACAGATGACTCTGATAGGCATTGATAAGGAGACGTTTGACTCTGGGATTACGCTCTCTTGCCTCTCCTTTTGCCAACTTTTCTCCCAGAATATGATTGTCTCCGTCATTTCCGAATCTTTGATACCCGAAAAAATTCGGCAACCCGAATTTTTCTATATTTTTTAATGCTTCATCAATTTTTTCAGCACTTGTAGGATTGACCTTTTTCAGTTTTATATAAAAACGATTGCCTTTTAGATGCCCTATTCTCAACTTGTTGTTATGATAGGTTTTTGAAAGAATTTTTATTCCGTCAAAATTAAAATTTTCCAGCGCTTCTTCATATTTTTTATGCAAAGAGATATACTGCACTGTCATCGCATTTTTATCCTTAAGCCCAGCATAGCCTATTTCTTTGTTTTTTATACCCAGATAACGGGCAATTTGTCCTATCATTTCATTTGTAGAGAGGTTCTTCTTTCTTACCTGCAGTATTAAATGCTCCCCTTCTCCCGAAAATTCATATAAAGGTATCTCCTCAACTACAAAATCACGGGGAGTCTGTTTAAAGTGAAAATCAATACTTGCATGTGCAAGTGAATAAAATCTGTCCATATTTCTCTGTTCCTTAAAAATGATGTGCTTTACATCTGTTTGTATATTTGTTTCTTACAGCTTTTGCAAAAACTGTCAGTTTTGTTCTGGTTTGTCTGGCATACATTTTGACTTTTTTGAGATCCCTTGCATCAAAAGCAATCAGCATTTCATACTCTTCCCCGCTACATGCAATATGCTTAGGTATTTTTTTTATAAACTGCACGCCTGTTTTGTTCAGTGATGCAATTTTACCCAAATCGCTGCATAAACCATCCGATATATCCATACCCGCTTTTAAAACATTTATACTTTTGGTGACAAAATCATTTCTTAATCTGATATGAACAAATTTTGATTTTCTGTGGATTTTCCCCAGGTTTTGCAGTTTTTTCAAATCTTTTGCCGAACGCCCAAGCTCCCCGGTAAAAGCAAAAAGATAATTTTCTCTGACTCTGGTGCGCAAGAGTGGCTTTTTTGTTTTGGAAATAACGGTTACAGTGATATCAAGCTTTGTATTGCTGATTGTATCACCGCCGATAATTTCTATATTGTACTGCTTTGCGACTGATTTAAATCCGTCAGCCAAATCTTTCATTTCTGCTTTTGTCATATTCTTTGGCATTGCAACACTTAACAGTGCATATTTCGGCACAGCATTCATTGCAACCGCATCAGAAATATTTACAAGCATTGCTTTTTGGGCAATTTGGAAACAACTCATCCAGCTGCGTTTAAAATGCACGTTTTCAAAAAATGCATCTTTGGAATAGACAATATTGTCAATCAATGCACCGTCGTCACCAATGTGTTTACTGTTAAATTGTGATATAAAATAATTTTCTAAATTCAATAAGACTTCTTTTTATTAAGCATATATTAATTACTGCCGATATAGAATATAACGCCATTATAACATTATTAGGAAAAACATACTATGAAATATTCTATTAAAAGAATTTTTGAACACTTAAAATTTTATCTGCTTTTTATCTTCTTTTTGGCGTCTTTGGCTGTTTTGCTTACATTTGAAGAACAACTCTCTTTTGATAAAGTCAATAATTTGAACAATCAAAAAAAGATTATTCAAACACTCACACACTTGGATACGGACGATATAGAACTGGCACTTATACAGTTTAACGGAAAAAGCACACAGCTGCATCAAGAAATCGACAAACTGAAAATGCTTTATAAATACAACATTACAGACAGATATATACTGAGAAATGAGAAAGAGTATTTTGATGACTTACAAAGACTTTCTGTACTAACTGACAAATTTAACAATGCGGCACATAAATATTATGTCGGATCAAAAAATAAAAAACTTGCAAAAGAAGCAAAAGCAGAATTAGACAGATCACTGAATGAAATAATACAGCAGATAGATACTATGCTGTTTAAAAGTCTAACCTATAATCAGCAAAAATTTGATATTATAAAAATCCTGGTAATTATGACTTTCTTTCTTATTTTATTTGCAACATTTTGGTACAGAAAAATGCTGACGGCCATTTTACAGGATATTGAGTACCTGTTTCAGGTTGATAAAACTAAAAGCGATTATGAAATTTTTTCACTCGAGGCTGACGCTATTGCACTGAGGATGAACAGAAAAACTGTTGTTCAGAACAACCCCAGCATGCTTGATCCTGTAACAGAAATAAACAACTACAAAGGTCTTGTAAACTCTTATGGAGCAAAAAAAGGACTCAAAGACAGCAACTTTACAGCTGTTACTGTTCTTGAGGTGGATAATTTTTCAAAATCCAACAGAGCCTTTACCCAGGAAGTCACACAGGCAATACTGCGTAAAGTTGCTTACACTGTTTCTTTGCATGAGCAACCCATAGATGTCATCGCGAGAACAGACTACAATCAATTTACAGTCGTTCTTTCACGCTCATCGAAAGAACAGCTTTTCAAAGATATGGAAATAATACGAGAGAGTATTTCTGAACTCAAATTTAATGCACCTGGCCACGGTCCTATACATATAACTGTAACAGGCGGATTTGTCATCAAACCGAACAACACTTCACTTGAAGAGGCAATAAAACAGGCAAAGGAAATTTTAGAATATGCAAAAACAACAGGAAACAATAGAATTTTCCAACTAAGAGACTTAGCCCAAAGAGAGATGTAAAGAGTCACATGTCTCAAATAGTAACAAACACAAACTTCACAAAAACAAATACTGCATTTAACCTAGCCTAAGACTATTCACGCTATAATCAGCATTATTTTAGTTCTTTATTGAAGGATGGGTTAATGAGTATTCCTATTTATACTTACGATGCGATTATAGTTGGTGCAGGCCTTGCAGGATGTGCAGCAGCAAGAGAATTGCAAAATGCAGGAAAAAAAGTTGCTGTTATAACAAAGGTACATCCTTTGAGAAGTCACTCCGGTGCAGCTCAAGGTGGAATCAACGCAGCATTTAGTGATGAAGACAGTGTTGAACTTCATGAATTTGACACTGTAAAAGGATCTGACTATCTGGCAGACCAGGACGCCGTAGAATTTATGTGTAAAAATGCACCTGAAACAATCAGATGGGCAGAGAGAATGGGTGCTGCTTTTAGCAGAAAACCTGACGGTAAAATTGCACAGCGCCCTTTTGGAGGACAATCATCACCTCGTGCATGTTTTGCAAAAGACAGAACAGGGTTAACACTTTTACAAACAGTATATGAACAGGCGTATCGTGTCGGTGTAAAATTTTGGGATGAATGGTATGCAGCTGATATCATCTATAAAGACGGCAAAGTATCAGGTGTCGTTGCCTATAATATTCGTGATATGCAAATGGCTGTTTTTAATGCAAAAACTGTCATGTTTGCAACAGGCGGGTATGCCCGTGCCTATAAAATCAACTCAAATGCCCATGCAAATACAGGTGACGGACTCTCAATTGTAGCCCGTCACGGTCTTCCTCTTGAAGATATGGAATTTGTTCAGTTTCACCCATCAGGACTTTCCGGAAACGGTGTTTTAATTTCTGAAGCAGCTCGTGGTGAGGGTGGCCGTCTTTATAACTCCAAAGGCGAACGATTTATGGAGAAATATGCTCCAAACGCTCTTGAACTTGCATCACGTGATGTTGTTGCGCGTGCAATTTTAAATGAGATCAGAGAAGGCCGTGGTGTCGGACCGAGAAAAGATGCTGTATATCTTGACGTAACACATCTTGGGAAAGAACTTATTATGAATAAACTTCCTGAACTTCGTGAACTTGCGATGACATTTTTAGGCCTTGATATGATAAAAGAGCCTATTTTGATTTCTGCTACGGCACACTACTCTATGGGTGGTATTCCTGTAGATATTGACGGACATGCCCGTAAAAACAATGAAGAATTTATAGAAGGTTTTTATGCCGCAGGTGAGTGCTCTTGTGTATCAGTACACGGTGCAAACCGCCTGGGTGCAAATTCTGTGCTTGAAGCCCTTCTCTTTGGTCGTTTTGTCGGTAAAACAATGGTACGGGATGTAGATACTATTGAACTTCGCAAAGCAAGTGAAGAGGATGCGGCGACAGCACTCAAAGAAATTGAATTTTTACTCAATAATAACGGAAATGAAAGCGTGCCTGCCCTAAGAGAAGAGCTGCAACAGTGTATGACTGCAAATGCAGGTGCATTTAGAAGCAAAGAGACTTTGCAAATCGCAATTGACACAGTAAAAGAACTTCGTAAAAGATTTAAAAATGTACGTATAAAAGACAAATCAAAAGTATTTAACACCGAACTGCAGGAAGCTTTGGAGTTTGGGCATATGCTTGACTACTCTTTGTTTATTGTTGAGAGTGCTATTGCCAGAGAAGAGAGTCGCGGTGCACACTACAGAGAAGATTTTGAAAAACGTGATGATGAAAACTTTCTAAAACACACTATGGCATATATGGATGAGAATGGGAACATTACATTGGATTATATGGATGTTGTTCTTGGCAAACATGAACTCAAAGAAAGAAATTACTAAGGATAACTTATGAGTACAGAACATAAAATAACTACGCAAAAAGTAAACTTCAAAGTATTTCGCTTTAATGCTGATGAAGACTACCTTCCATATTATGAAAATTACGATATGGAAGTGACTTCTGAAGAAGTTGTATTGGATATACTAAACAGAATAAAATGGGATCATGACGGAAGTTTTTCATACAGAAGAAGCTGCCGTCACGGTATCTGCGGAACCTGTGCCATAAAAGTAAACGGAAGATCGACCCTTGCCTGTAAAGAGAGCATGAATGATATGGTAGAACTTTTTGGCAATGAGCTTGTTATTGAACCGTTGAGTAAAAAAAGAGCTGTCAAAGACATGATTATAGACAAAGGTGACTTCTGGGAAAAACACGCTGCTGTCACACCATACCTTGTTGCAGATATTGATGAAAATCCGGAGTCTGAAAACCTTGTATCACCTGAAGATGCCGAAAAACTTGACGAAGCAGATCTTTGTATCCAATGCGGTGCCTGTCACTATGCCTGTCCTGCCGTTGAAATCAATGAAGATTTCTTCGGTCCTGCCGCTTTTGCAGCAGCATATCGCTTCAGTGCCGATGTACGGGACAACTCAACATCAAGACTCGCAGATGTCAATGAAGAAAAACAGGGTGTCTGGGACTGTGTAAAATGTTTTGAATGTGCCGAAGCCTGTCCAAAAGAGATTAATCCTATTGGTAAAATTACAAAACTGCACCAAATGGCTTTCCAGGAAGGTATTGCCAAAAACAATGTTGCAGTTCGTCATGCCGTCGGCTTTAAAAAGTCAATTATGAAAAACGGTGTACTTGATGAGGGTGGACTTGTCCTCTACTCTGAAGGTCCGGCAATTGTTAAACATATACCTGTTGCATTTAAAATGTTTACAAAAGGTAAAATTGTTCCGCCGTGGGGTATCACAAAATCCCAAAATCTTGATGAGATTCAAAAACTTGTAAAATCTTCATCAACTGTAAAGTTTTAGGAGTGTAGCTAAAAGCTACTTTTTTACTAATAGTAAAAAACTTTAGTGATTGAATATTTATTGGACTTTGTTCAATAAATGTGAGAATGTAAGGAAATATAAATGGAAAAACTAAAATACGCACTTTTTACAGGATGTACTGCAAAACAAAGTACTCCTGAACAAATGATGTCAACTATGGCAGTTGCTGAAAAACTGGGAATAGAACTTGTGGAACTGACTGAGGCTTCATGTTGTGGCGCATCCCATCTTCAGGATTATGATGACTTTTTATCTTTGGTTTTAAATGCCAGAAACATTGCCTATGCTGAAAAACACGGGCTTACAATGGTTACTATCTGTAATACCTGTCAGCTCAATACAGCAATGACAAAACACAGACTTGACAACAACGAAGAGCTCAAAGCAAAAGTCAATGAAAAACTTGCAGAAGTAGGTCTCGAGTATAAAGGTACTTCTGATGTTACACACTTTTTATATGCAATTATTGATGATTTTGGACTTGATAAACTCAAAGAGATGGTTGTTACACCGCTAAGTCAGTTTAATATTGCACCATTTTACGGTTGCCATAATATCCGCCCTTCAGAATTGCAAAACGAAACACATAAAACTGCTGAAAACCCTTATAATCCTACTTCACTTGATGACTTAATCATTGCCTGTGGCGGGGAGACTGTCGATTATGATGAAAAAAACAAATGCTGTGGTTTTCATGTTGAATTGCAGGCACCCCATACTGCAGCAGTTTTAACAGGAAATGCTATTGCCGGTGCGATGGATGGCAATGCCGACTGGATGGTAACACCATGTCCGCTTTGTCACCTTAAACTTGATACGCAGACTGCACATGCAAGTGAAGCGATCGGTCGTGAAGTAGAACTTCCTGTACTGCATATGCAGCAAATGGTTGGACTTGCACTTGGTTGTACTCCGGCTGAACTTGGTCTCAACCATCACTTGGCAAAAGTAGACTTTGTTTAAAAAAATTTCCTAAACTGCCTGGTTTAGGAAATTTACATTACATTGTATCACCGATATGCATTGCAGTCTCAGAATCCCATCGTGCTACATGTAAAACAATCCAGTGTTTGAATTCCTCTTCCAAAAAAGTCTGTATTGCCTGAGGGTCTTTGTTTTCATTCCACTCTTCTAACAAATCTTTTATTTTTCCTCTCATTGTGTCATGTTCGCTCTTATGCATTTGCATTGCATAAAAGTTACTCTCTTCCATCATATCTTCTTCTGTTGTGAAGTGGTCCTCAACATCAAACAAAACAACCTGAAAAAGTTCATCTATTTTTTTAATATCTTTGGCAAGTACCGCATCGTGAAAATTATTAATTATTTCTATCTCTTCTTCATGCAAAATATTCATCATTGCATTTGATACCTGTAGTACATCTTTTGATTCTATTAACATTTTAATCCCTTTTACTTTTATAAAAAAATATTATAACATTAGAGTATTCTTGTCAGATTGATTTACATCAACTTTTTTCTATTGTACTCTCAGACTTGTGCTATAATTTTGAAAAAAAAGTACAGGTCTTATATGTCAGATTCAATAGAAATAATATCATGGAATGTTAACGGAATACGTGCTGTAGCTAACAAAGAAGCGCTTAAATGGATAGATGAAAGAAGCACAGATATTTTATGCCTGCAAGAGATAAAAGCACAAAAAGAGCAAATTCCAGACAATCTGTTTGAAAAAGAGTTCACAGAAGTTGTCATTAATTCCGGAGAACGAAAAGGGTACAGCGGAACAGCCACTTTTAGTATGCTAAAGAGTGATTATACCTCACCATGTAATGACATTGATACAAAGCATGAAGGACGTATCATTGAGACACATTATGGAGATATCGTTCTTTTTAATGTTTATTTTCCAAACGGTCAGAAGGATGAAGAGCGTCTTGCCTATAAGATGAAATTTTATGATGATTTTTTAGCCTATTGTGAAAAGCTCAAAGATGAGGGAAAAAGTATTATTGTATGTGGAGATGTAAATACCGCACACCGTGAAATAGATTTGAAAAATCCGAAAGCAAATGCCAAGACATCCGGTTTTCTCCCAATAGAAAGAGAATGGATAGACAAATTTTTAGATCATGGATATATAGATACATTCAGATATGTCCATGGAGACAAAACAGACGCATACAGCTGGTGGTCCTACCGTTCCAATGCAAGAGTAAAAAATGTCGGCTGGCGCATTGATTATTTTTTCATATCTGAAGATTTGGCGGAAAATCTTGAAGATGCTTTTATTTTGGATTATATAGAAGGTTCAGACCACTGTCCTGTAGGCATTAAAATTGTTTTTTAATCATTGATCAGACTTCTGAAACTTTTAACTGATATACATTGAGTGTGTGTTTTTTATTTATATCTTCAAAAGTCTGACTGGGAGACAGGCCGACTATATTATGAAAGACTTTGTTTAAATGTGCATTGTCGTTATATATGTACTGGGTGTCATTGAATTTCTTTCCATCAGAAATATATTCCATAAAGATCTGATAAAACTTACAGACAAAAATAAATTTTTTGGGAGAAAGACCAATGAATTTTTTAAACTGACGCTCTATAGTACGCCGGCTGCAGGCAAACTCCTGTGCCAACTCTTCTACAGTCACTTCATAATTATACTCTTCAATTCTCTCCAAAATATCCTCTATAAATTCTCTAGAATTATTTTGGTCATTATACATTTGTAAAAAAGCATCATCCAGATAACAAATATCCTGCTCCATACTTTTATGCATATAGAGTTTGGAAAAGTATTTATTGATCACTGTGGTTTCAAGAGGAAGATAGTGGTTATAAAGAGAAGCAGCATCTTTTTTAAATAACTTATAGAAACCTATTGGCAAAAGTTCAGCGAGTATCATAACAGCAGGTTCAACCTGCGGAATGTTTTCTAAGTCCAAAATGCTTTTTTGGGATTTAGCCGTTTTTATACTTGCAAAATAACCTTCCGGAATCTGATATTTTTTATTATTAAGAAGTGAGTAGCCGGTAATACCTCTGTTAAAAACTATAAAGTTCCCGCCATTTGGCAGAAAAAGCATATCAGAGAGTAAAGTAAAATCATATATAACAACATAGCACTTAATTATGCTGCTGAGTTTGATATCTGGTAAAAATACTTCATACTTCATATATCACCAATTGGATTTTATTTAACCCATTGTATCAGAAGTAGGAAGGTTTTTACTTGTACTTATACGACATAATAATTATTATTAAACAATAATTTATATATTCTTTACTTTGATTTAGGTCTAAATGCCTTTATAACATCCTCGTTTGTTTCTATAAACGGACCTTCAATAAGATCTATACAATAGGGAACGGCAGGAAAAACCGCATCAAGACACTCTCTGATTGATTTTGGTTTTCCCGGTAAATTAATAATTAAACTTTTACCTCTGATTCCTGCTGTTTGACGAGAAAGTATAGCTGTTGGAACATACTGCAAACTTACCTGACGCATCAGTTCACCAAAACCCGGCATCATCTTCTCACATACATTTTCAGTCGCTTCGGGTGTCACATCACGAAGTGCCGGACCTGTTCCGCCGGTTGTCACAACCAGGCAGCATCCTGCATCATCACACAACTCTTTCATTGTTGCTTCAAGCACATCCTGCTCATCGGGAATACATCTGTAAACTATTTCAAATTCACTTTTTAAATACTCTTTCATCGTGTCTTGAATAGCCACTCCGCTTATATCCTCATAAATTCCTTTACTTGCTCTGTCACTTGCAGTTATTACACCTATTTTTATTTCACTCATATTTTTTTCCTTTTTATTTTAATAATCAATATTCACTCTTTTATTTCACGGAGCTAGTATATAAATGCCTAAAGCGTAGAGGCTCAGACCAACGGGAGGATTTGCCCTCGGAGTTTTAGGCATTTATATACGGTAAAATTTCATGAAACCTGCAAAAAGTGATTTGCCTCTTTTATGTATGTAACCGTTGCCACATCCAGAAAAAATTCTTTGGCACTCTTCGTATCAACTATCTGGTCTTTTCCACCTAAATAGACTTCAATTGTTACCCCTTTACCTGCCAGTGTATATAATTTCTGTATATCCCATTCATAGTTTAAAAGTTCATCCAGCTCTTCCAATACTGTCACACTGCGTTCTACTTCTTTTCTCTCATATGGCAAAAAACAGGCATTTATAAACTGTTGCAAATAGACGTTTTCATTTTTCCTGTATGCCATCAGCTGCAGTTTCTTAAACTTTTCATTTTTACTTTGAAAAAAAGCCGGTGAAAAAAGCTGTAAAGTATCTACTCTTTTCCCCTCTTCCAAAGCTTTACATGTAAACTCAAAAGCTTTTATCGCTCCGTAACTGAAACCGCTTACGGTAAAATCACTTTTATACATGTAAGGGTCAAAAAAGTATTTTTCATTTTTTAAAGAAAATCCGCTAAAAAACTTCATTTAAATACTCTTTTACTTCGGTTTTACTAATACTTTCACGTTCCAAAAGAACATATTCGATTTTTTCAAGCACTTTCAAAAGAGATTCAAGTAATACACGGCTCTCTTCGTAAAGCCTTTTAAGCAGGAGTTCCTGCTCTTTTTCATCCGGCAGTAATGACGAGCACATACCATACTCTTCACACATTTTTTTCACAAGTTTTTTTGCTTCATCCAGATCATCTTTGGCACTGCTTGCATGCTCATTGTACTTTATGTCACAGGCAGCTATTCCGGCTAAAAGCATTTTCACCCGAGATTCAAGTTCCTGTTTTATAAACGGCTCATCCGTAGCAGGTGTCAGCTTTTCGTTTGAAAGCATCAGTTTTTCAAAAGCTATATCATAATAGGTTGCCAGCACTACCTTTCCGGCCTGATAGGTTGCCCGGAATGCTTTTTGTCTTTCATTGAGCATTTGAAGTTTTTTCTTTCCAAACATCACTTTGTCTTTTACCTGCTCAAAATGTTCCAAAGTAACATGAAAATCATTCTGTCTCAAAGCCAACAAAGCCGCCTCATTCACAAGTGCTGCCAGTGCGGCACCGTTAAATCCCACAGTCATATTTGCTATTGTTTTGACATCCAGCTCATGCGGTACTTTTTCCAGATACTTCATCAAAATCGCTTCACGTTCTCGTTTGGTCGGAAGTTCTACAAAAATCCGTCTGTCAAAACGTCCTGCACGCAGCAGTGCCGAGTCTAAAACATCTATTTTGTTAGTCGCAGCAATAACAATCACTCCGCTTGAGCCTTCAAATCCGTCCATTTCAGTCAAAAGCTGATTCAGAGTTGCTTCTCTTTCATCATTTCTGTTGCCGTCTCTCTTTTTTCCTACGGCGTCGATTTCATCTATAAATATAATAGAAGGTGCATTTTTTTTCGCTGCTGCAAAAAGTTCATGCACACGTTTAGCCCCCATACCGACATAAATCTGCACAAATGATGCCCCGCTCTGATAATAAAAAGGCACACCCGCTTCATGCGCAACCGCTTTTGCTATCATCGTTTTTCCAACACCGGGAGGTCCTATTAAAAGCACTCCTTTTGGCATACGCGCACCAAAACTTTTGTATCGCTTTGGATTTTTCATGAAATCTATAATCTCTTCAAGTTCCACTTTAACATCGCTGATACCGCCTATATCATCAAAACTCACATCACTTTTTATCGCTTCAATGTGAGTATTTCCCTCAGAAGAAGAAAGATTTGTATCATTTTTGAGTTCATTTGCAGTAAAAATTTCTCTGAATGATTTTTTTTGCCATTTTCTAAAAGCTAAAGAACCAAGTCCCAAAACCAGTATAAACAGTAACAGATAAAGCAATATATTTGATTCATTGTCAACTTCCACTTTATAATCAGCAAACATATTAGGTGTTACCTGTGAAAAAGGGATTTTATAATATCCTTTTTTTGTTTTTAGGTAAACATATTGTTTCGTAGCAACAACCTTTTCAACATTATGGTTTTGCAACAGTTCTTTGGCCTGTTTCAGGGTTATGGCATCAGCATTGTCCCGAAGCAGAGCAAATAAAATTA
Organism: Sulfurimonas sp. ST-27; assembly: GCF_048081595.1. Taxonomy (GTDB): domain Bacteria; phylum Campylobacterota; class Campylobacteria; order Campylobacterales; family Sulfurimonadaceae; genus Sulfurimonas; species Sulfurimonas hydrogeniphila. Next base: position 1,064,482 of record NZ_CP182226.1, on the reverse strand, counting down.
ATATTATAATAATAAAGGCCGATACATAAATCGCAATTCTGTTTGTTTTAGATTCTGGCATAATTGAAGTCCTTTTTTACTTCATAGTTGGTAACAGTAATCCAGTTTCCAACCAGATCTTCTTGAGACTCTACAACAATTTTATTAAAATGCTGATCAAGCCCGTGATAGAATCCTTCTTTACAAGACTCTATCAGCACCTCAAGCTCCCCCCTGTAAGCCTTTCTGAAATCAAAATTTTTCTGTTGAATCAACTCTTGCAATTCGTGCAGTCTCTCTTTTGCTGTTTTGCCGTTTACCTCCGGCTTCATAGTGGCAGAAGGTGTGCCATCACGCTTTGAATAGGTAAAAGCATGAATGTGTGTCAAAGGCAAATCTCTTGCATTTTGCATAGCTTCTCGCCATAAATCTTCACTCTCCCCCGGATGCCCTGTTATAAAATCTGTGCCTATTGCGTATCCCTTTTCTGCCAGAAGTTCAAACAATGCTTTATCCTGCTTGTAAACATTTCTTCTGTTCATCAGTTTTAACATTTTTGGCGAGGTGTGTTGCAAAGCAATGTGCATATGCTTTTCCATCCACGGCTCATCCAAAATCTCTTTAAATTCATCTGTAATCTGAACAGGTTCAACACTGCCAAGACGTATGCGTCTGACACCACGAATTTGAGACATTTTTTTCATAAGTTTTGCCAAAGATGTTTTTGTATCCTGCCCGTAACTGCCGACATTCGTACCGGTTAGGATAAATTCGCCGAAACCGTTCAGGGCAAGTCTTGCGACCTGCTCTAAAATTCTATTTTCATCCATACTTCTGGCATCACCTCGTACATAGGGAATGATACAGTAAGAACAGCGAAAATTACATCCCTCCTGTATTTTTATAAAAGCTCTGCTTTTGCCTACAAACTCATCCACAACCATATCGTCTATATGGTTCAGATCACCCGGTTCGTAAAAGGGTTTTTCTTTTGCCAAAAGTGCATCTATCTTCTGCTTTTCACTCTGACCGAAAACTCCGTGGATACGGTTCTCTGTTAAAAGAGACTCTCCCTTGGTATGGGCACCGCAACCGGTTAGAAAAAGCTTTGCACCATTGTTGTTTTTTTCTACCTGTGAAATATAGGAACGCACATGGGTATCGGCACCATTGGTAACCGTGCAGGAGTTTATAACGATGACATCGGCTTCTGCTTCATTTTGGGTTATTTCATACTCTTTTAATGAACTCATCATAACCTGAGAATCATAAAGATTTGTTCGGCAGCCAAATGTTTTAAAATATACTTTTTTTGCCCCGCGGACATTTTTTTTACTCTGCATTAGACTATTTCTCCGTTATGTGCACTCGGTGATTCACTCTGCATAGATACATGTAACTTCTGTGTAGGATACGCTATCGTAATATCATCCGCTTCCCTGAATGCATCCAAAATTTCTGTTGAGATGACACTTCTGAGCGTTAAAGTAGCATAGGCATTGGTAAGATACCAGGCTTCTATATCTATCCCGTTTGCTTCTATAAACGAATAAATTCTCGGCTCGACATTTGTGTTTTTCAAATTATAATGCTGTCTGAGTTTGTTAAGCTGTTTTCTTGTAATATCCGTATAACCCTTAGAAAATTTCTTAGTGATTTCTTTGACTATATGCATAGCTTTCTTATGGTTGGAGTCAAAGGTAATCGTAATCTTTACACCATCCCAAACCGTCTTGAGCGAATTATGTGTATAGTTTGCAATCATCTGGGTAAAAATATAGTTGTTCGGTATAAATATAATACGGCCTGCTCTTCTGTTGTGCATGATGGATGTCAAAGTTATATCTTCCAAAATCGTCATACGAAGGAGCGAAATATCTAAAACATCGCCGACATATTTCATCCCTCCCATATCTACACGGATTCTGTCCCCTACATGTATACTTCCGCCAAAGACGATAACAAGCCAGCCCAGCATCGACATGAACCAGTCTTTCATCGCAATGGCTATACCTGCTGAAGCAAATCCAAGGATTGTTACAAGGTAGGAAGCGTTTTCTATATAGTTAAAAAACAGAATCAAAATTATAATGATGAAATTTGTAAATGTGATGATTTTGTTTGCCATATAAAAACGTTCGTTGTCTGTGATATATTTCTTGACAACCAGCTTTAAAAGAAAAAATATAAAAAATACGAACAGTATTGCCATGCCTATTTTTATCAGTCTGTAAACCTGTTTTTCAATGCCTTTGTTGATGTTTATCTCTGCAATATCCAGGCGTTTTTGATAGACATTCATTGTTACATTCATAGTATCAAGTGCCTGTTCAAACATCTCAAGCTGTGCAAGTTTGTTTCTGTATATCTGAGCATATTTTTTGTTTTTCGGCTGCAGCTGCAGAATTTTTTTATAAATCTTTTTCTCTTGTTTTAATTTGCTGATCAAATCTATCAGACTTTCTCTTTTTTTCTTGTACTCTTCAAGATTAGCATTGAGTGTTTTTATCATAGACAGACCGGTAAGAATATCAAAAGGATTGTTTACTTCCGGTACTTTGTCGATATTTGGCGGCGTTATCAGTTCTGAAAACGGTGCAGAACTGTTGGTGCCTTTTAATTTTTCAATCTGTGAAGCCAAAATATTTTCTTTGGATATCAAGGCGATAAGTTCATCTTTGTCGGCGTCTGTTTTAGCATGTTTTGCAAGATACCTGATTCTTTTTTTAATGGCATCAAGATTATGTTTCACATCCATAGATGTCAGGTAGGAAGAGTAACTTTTCATCCACATGTTTTCATCAGATATATCCAACTCTATGGTGTTTATCTGCTGTTCATATGCTTTTGTCTGTTCAAGTGCAAGTGCTTCTTCTTTTGTTATATCTGTGGCATTTTGTTCAACAGAAATATCTGCCTGCAACAAAGAAGAAAAAAGTATACTAACAGTAAAAATGAAAGACTTTAACAGCATCAGTTGTTTCCAAATGTACGAAGAACACTGAGAATCAACTCTTTATCAACTTCATCTGTAATTTTTACGCCACCAATACCTACGGGGATGATAAACGTTACAGAAGCATCCAGACTTTTTTTATCCAGGAAGAATGTTTCATAAAAACTGTTGACATCTTCGATGGTATAAGAAGTCGGCAAATCATACTTTTGTAAAAGCTCTTTTACCCTCTGTGCCTCCTGTGGCGTCATCAGGTTCATAGCCACAGCAACTTCGTTCGCCATCACCATACCGATGGCTACTGCTTCACCATGCAAATAGGTTTTGTATTTTGTTTCGTTTTCAATGACATGCCCAAATGTATGCCCGTAATTCAGGGCAGCTCTCAGTCCATGCTCTTTTTCGTCTTTGGCGACAACATCTGCTTTTGTCTGTACAGCCTGTTTGATGGCTTCTTGCAAAACTTCTTTATCGTGCAGATCTGCTGTTTCTAAAAATTCAAAGAAATTTCTGTTAAAGGTTACTGCCATTTTGATAATCTCGGCAACACCGGCTCCAAATTCCCGTTTGGGAAGTGTCGATAAAAAATGAGGGTCAATATAGACAGCTTTGGGCTGATGAAAAGCACCTATTAGATTTTTTCCGTACTTGTTATTTATACCTGTTTTTCCGCCTACACTGGCATCTACCTGAGAAAGCAGTGTTGTAGGTACCTGCACAAAATCAATACCGCGCTGGTATATACTTGCCGTATATCCTGTCATATCTCCTATAACGCCGCCTCCAAAAGCAATAAGCATTGATTTTCTGTTAAAACGGTGGTTAAACAAAGACTCCAATATCAAGTCAACAGAATCCTGGTTTTTATACTCTTCTCCGTCAGGTACTGTAATAATATAAAGTTCTTTTGCTGATATTTTTGAAAGGAAGTATGCCAGATGAAGTCCGGCCACTTTCGGGTTGGTAATAATAGCTACTTTTTTATCAAAATGAACTTTTTTAATCGTATCTATAGTAATGTCATATGAGTTGTCAACTGTTTGTTTTAAAGGGATGTTTACCTGCATTGTCTATCCAAAATTATAATATGCTAGATAATACTTAACTTTTGCTAAAAAAGGAATAAATTAACGCTGTTTATAGCTGTACAGGTATAAAAATTTGATGAAAATCATCCAGTTTAAAATAGAGTTTTTCACTGTCAGTTGAAAAAAGAGCATAAATATGGCGTGTTGTGAGTTTGTTTGTAAAAGGAATAATCTGTATAAAATTTTCTTTGTGCTTCAGGAGCCGAATCGGGTTTTCATTTTCTTTGAAGACTTTGATTGACTTGGAAAAAATCGTTGAAAGATTATAAAAATGCTCAATGACCTGTTCTTTTTCATCCTGGTGCTCGTTGATATAATTATAAAGTTCTATATTGAAATTCAGCTGCTCGGCTATATCAAAAATCGTAGCAGATATTTTTTCCAGGTCTCTGTTGTCTGAGAGTATCAAAGCGACATCTTTCACCTTGGAAAAAGATTTTTCTGAGAGTTTCAGTACCGGTACATGTACATCATACAAACATTTTCTCACATGATAATCGGCAAACATTTCTCTTGATACAATCACCAGTCCGACATGATACGACTTTACGTCATGCAAAAATGCAGATCGCAGATTAATACTGTCATAATCTATCTCGACAACAATATCCAGATCTCTTAAATCCTTGATTTTTTCAATAATATCAATATCTGAAGGGTTTACAATTTTTATAACAAGGTCATGCTTGAATTTTTCATGTATATACATTGCATGGTGCACAAGCCCAAGAATATTTGAGTGATTTACAATATTCATATCTATATATAAAAGAATATTTGTTCCAAAAGGCTCGGGGAACTGTCCGAGTTCACGCTTGATCGCTTTGTATACAGAACGCAGAACTGCCGGCTCACCAACAAGCAAAAGAGTGTCATTCGGCTGTATCATGCGTCTGCGCGAAGGCATAATGAGCTTTCTGTTTCTGTATATGGCAACTATACGCCAGTTCTTCTGCTCAATCACTCCGATATGCCGATAAACAAAAGAACTGCCAAAAGGCACAAGCACTTCCATTATTTCGCCCTCGCCTATACCGACATTCTGTGCTATAACCGGAACATTTGGCAGGTAATCCAACAAACGGGAGGCCAAAATCTCGTTTGCATTGATGAGTACAACATTCGGATCTTCATTGGTCATATTCCACTGATTTAAGACAACAACCCGCAACTGCTTTTTGACAACACGAATATTTTTAATCGTATTTTCCACTTCGATCTGGTTGTCCATCGCTATAACAACCTGGATAAATTCCATTTTTAGCAAATTTGCCAGTTTGTAAAAACTCGTAGGATCAAACTCGTAAAATTTAAACCGTGCAGGGCTTGCATCTTTGAATTTTTTCTCTTTTGTCTGTACTATATAGTATATATTTTCACTCGTATATGTCTCTGCGACCCGTTGAATAAAGTGTTGTCCTATCGGTCCGCTGCTTATTATCAGTATTTTTTTCATTTGAGATCTTTTTTAATAAGTTTCACACCCATTTCAACATGATGTGTGTAGGGAAACTGGTCAAAAAGCGCCATGTCTGTCACCTGATGTGTTTGGCACAATATTTCCAAATCATCCAGGAGGGTCAGCGGATTACATGAAATATAGACTATATGATCATACCTTGAGACAAATTTGCATGAGTATTCGCCCATTCCGCTTCTTGGAGGATCTACAAAAACAGAGTTGATATTGTAGCTGTTGATATCAATATCTTTCATTCTTCTGTACTCTCTTACGCCGTCAAGTGCTCCGACAAAATCCTCAACACTCATGCGTACAAATTCTATGTTCTCTACCTGGTTTAAAAGCATATTTTCTTTTGCCGCATTGATGGAGGATTTGGATATTTCTGTTGCCAGTACTTTATTGAATTTTTTTGCAAAAGGTATAGTAAAGTTTCCTGCCCCGCAGTAAAGCTCAAGCAGATCATTTTTCGTATCTGAAAACCTGTCGCTTGCCCAGACAATCATCTGTTCGTTTACTCTCGGATTTGGCTGGGTAAAACTGTTTTCAATATGTTTAAACTTATAGACATCACTGTTTACATGTAAAGTCTCTGTGACATAATCCTGTCCTATCACAACTTTTTGTTTGCGTGACCTGCCTATGATATATATATTCAAATCTTCTGCTATTTCTGTTGCTTTTTTCTGCCATGCTTCATCCAAAGCCCTGTGATACAATAGTGAAACTACTATTTCTCCCGAGCTTGCACTTAAAAAATCTGCACCGAAAAGCTTAAAGCCTATCTCATGTTTTTGTATGGCTGAGAGCAGTTTTGGCATCAGTTCAGCGATATATTCATTGACCTGAGGACATTCCTCTATCAGAACAACCCCTTTTTTATCAATATGGTTCATCGCATAGGATATCTCATCATCGGAGTGCCATATTTTGAACTCGCTTCGTGCACGATAATGTTCATCCAGGGATTTATACACAGAAATATCTCCGTCAAAGTAAGGAGAAAATCTTTCTTTGTTTATCTGTACTTTTTCATTGAGTTGCACTTCATACCCATCTTCATAGACTCTGCATGCACCACATTCGCCAAAATATTTACAATCCAATTTTACATCCTTAGAAAATATTTATTTTACGGAGGCAATCAAATTGCCTATCAGTAAATTCCAGCCGTCAATCAATACAAAAACAAGTATTTTGAAAGGCAGAGAGATCATAACAGGAGGCAGCATCATCATACCCATAGACATCAAAATAGAGGCCACGACCATATCTATGACCAAAAAAGGCAAAAAGAGCAAAAAGCCTATCTCAAAAGCGGTTTTTAATTCACTGATGATAAAGGCAGGAATAACAATTGAGAGAGGAACATCTGCCACAGTTTTCGGATTTTCCATTTTTCGTATACGCAAAAAGAGCGCCAGATCTTTTTCTCTGGTATTTCTAATCATAAAATTTTTAAAAGGCAGAGTAGTTTTGGTAAAAGCCTCTTCATACCCTATATCCTTGGCTATGTAAGGCTTGATACCCTGCTCATAGGCTTTTGTTCCTATGGGTTCCATCACAAAAAAAGTCAAAATCATTGCAAGCATGACAAGAAGCTGCGTCGGAGGAACCTGTTGGGTACCGAGTGCCTGACGTAAAAACCCGAACACAATGACAAATCGTGTAAATGTTGTCATTACAAGGACCATCGAAGGAGCTAAAAAAAGCAAAGTAAGTACAACAAGTACATTCAGAGAAGAAACAAGCTGTTGCGGTGTATCAGGAGCAGAAAGGCTGAGATTCATTGTAGGCACAACAGGAGAGTCTGCCCCAAAACCCAAAGCACTCAATGCCAAAAGTAAAAAAAGAACTCTTATCATTTTTTCTCGACTGTTTTATCTAAAATAGAATTGTTGATATTTTGGGCTTCTTCACTTTTTTTGCCATAAAAATGCAATTCAACTCTTCTGTTTTTTTCTCGTCCTGTGGCTGTTGCATTGGTCGCTATGGGCTGATACTGTGCAAAACCTGTTGCACTCAAACGTGCAGGATCAACACCGTCTAAAATCAACTCATGCAAAACCGCCAGCGCTCTTGCAGTTGAGAGTTCCCAATTGTCCTTATAAGGACTGTTCGGTCCGGGATCTCTGTCATCAGTATGTCCCTGTACATCCACAAGCATATCATTTGGCAACTCTTGAATAATAAGCGTAATCCGCTTCAAAAACAACAAAGCGTCCTGGTTTTCTATCGTAGCACTGCCTGGTTTAAACAACAGTGTTGCCGGCAGTTTTATAACAAAACCGTCTTGGGCTTCTTTTACGGTAATCGCAGGAGACTGTGTTTTTTCCATCATCTCATTCGCATCAGTTGCAGCCTGCTGTACTCTGTTGACCACTTCACTCGTTTCGTCCTGAGAGTCTATAGGCGTGGCTTCAAGCATTCTTTTTTTTGAAATTTCTGTTTGCGTACCGCCCTCAAGGACACTCATCGCCCCTGAGAGTGAACCGATCGCTTCTGAAATCTTTTTTGCATCCATACTTGACATGGAAAGCAGCAAAACGAAAAAACACAGAAGCAGAGACATTAAGTCTCCAAACGCCGCAAGCCATGCAGGGAGGCACTCCTCGCATTCAGGACACTTTTTTTTACCCATCAGTGCTGTCCGCTATTCAAACTGACTGACACGGTCAGCAGGAGCCAGATAGGCAAGCAGTTTTGCTTCAAGCACTCTAGGCGCATCACCGGACTGAATAGACATGATACCCTCAAGGATCATCTCTTTAAGCATAGTCTCTTCATCATTTCTGATAGTCAGGATATTGTAAATCGGTGTTCCGAATATATTACCTATCATTGCACCGTACATGGTTGTAAGCAAAGCAACTGCCATTGATGGACCAATTGCAGAAGGATCTGCCATATTTAAAAGCATGGCAACAAGTCCGATGAGCGTTCCGATCATACCCATCGCACCGGCAAGCCCTGCCCACTGGTTAAATATAGAAGCATGAATCTTATGGCGGGTACTTGTCTGTTCCATGTCAATTTCAAGCAAATCACGAATCGTATCAGGTTCACTGCCGTCAATTGCCATGGAGAGCCCTTTTTTCAAGAACTCGTTCTCTTCATTGTTGACATCACTTTCCAATGCCAAAATACCGTCTTTTCTTGCCTTGGTTGCAAACTCTACCAGTTTTTTGATAAGCTCACCCACATCCTCTTCGGCAGGTTTGATAGCTTTCATAAAAACTTTGGTAAATTTTTTCATTTGCGCCGGTTTAAAGGAGATCATCAAAGCCCCGATACTACCGCCGACAACAATTAAAACAGAAGGAATATCGATATATGCACCGACACCAACACCCATTGTCATGGCCCCGAGCAAAAGAGCCATAATCAAAACAATACCAATGACCGTACCTAAATCCATCCAAAAACCTTATGAAAAATTTATAATTACATTATAATAGCACAATTATTATAAAGAGTAAATTTTATTGACTATCTTTGCGATGAGTAATATAATCAGCCATGCAAGTATCATTGTAATGACCGTATGGCTGAAAAAATGATCGCCGATAACCATTTTATACAGCCCCATACTCCATCCGATTGTCAAAGCAACTGCAGAGGCAATGATTTTGTTTCTCCGTTTGTGAAATAAAAATATCAGGCTCAAAAGCGCAAATCCGCCGCTTGCATGTCCGGCAGGCCAGCATTTGCTTTTGTGATGATGCAGTTTAAATTCGTGAGTATAATTTTGCCAGACTGCCGTTCGGGGATACACGCCGCCGTATCTTACTTCATCTTTGGGACAGGGCATATTTGTCTGTCCTTTTATAGAACTTGCAATAAGCGGCACAAATATAGCAGAAAGTATGACAATAATCATGCCTCTTTTGTAGTCATTGACCAGTTTTGTTTTTCTAAAAAAGATGAGCGCAAGCAACAGACTCACAGCAAAGGCAATGAGAAGTTTTTTAATACCGTCGTAAAATATAAACTTGTAAGGCTGCTCACCCCAAAAAAGAACCCATTTATGCGTCGTAAAATCAAAAAACTGATCTTGCAGGCGCAAATCTACATCGCTTATCCCGAAAAAAATGATGCTAAAAAGCAGAAGTATAAAAGTAACAACGAGTTGCTGGTTAATGTTCATCTTTTAAAATATCCAGCTTTTTGTTATACTCTTTTGTATGCACATCAAATATGCCCAGTAATGTATGAAAAAGATCATCTTGTGTATATTTTTCATCTTTACGTTTTCGCAAGGCATCTTCATCCACTTTTTTTGCCATATTTTTTCCAAACCACATCAACGCACCGATATGCACCTGCGCATCAGGAGCCATAAAGTAAGGAAGTCCGTGCAGATAGACACCGCCCTCGCCCAGACTCTCTCCGTGGTCGCTCATATATATCATAGCTGTATCATATTTGTTCTCATATTTTTTTAAAAAATCTATTGTTTTGTCTAAAAAATAATCGGTATACAAAATAGCATTGTCATAGGCATTTGTTATCTCTTGCTGTGTACAGTTTTCCAACTGATTTGTTTTACATGTAGGCGTAAACTTCTCGAACGCTTTTGGGTAACGTTTATAATAGGCAGGACCGTGATTTCCCATCTGATGCAGCACAATTAAAATATTTTTTCCTTTGTTCTTTTGTATAAATTTGTCAAGTCCGACAAGCATACCGACATCTCTGCACTCTCCGTCTGCGCACACAGTGTTGTTTTTGGGAATTTTATAATCTTCATACGGCACACGCAACGCAACACCTTTGGAGTCAGAGTTATTGTCTCGCCAAAGAATCGCTACATCATTTGTATGCTTTAACACATCCAGCACATTTTCTGTGCTGATGCCTTTTTTGTAGCTGTAGTCTGCTTTGCCGTATTTCGCAAACATGCACGGCACAGATGCAGCAGTAGAAGTGCCACAGGAGTAAAAATTCGGAAAATCCACGATGTCATCTTGCGCAAGCAGAGGATTCGTCTCTCTTTTATAGCCGTTGAGACTAAAATGATCCGCTCGCGCTGCTTCACCCACAACCATAATAACAAGTTTTTTGCGATTGTCGTCATTGACTATTTTGGCATCAAGTCCTATCGGTTTGACAACAAGCGGACCGCTGTTAAATGTCAGATTGATATACTTTCCGATGGAGTACATCCAGTATGCCGGATTTATTGTATAACGCAGGGGCTTATGCTCTCTGACAAAAGATGTATAAAATTTGCTAAACAAAAAGAATGACGCGACAATAACCGCCAAAGAGAGCCCTATGAGTTTTAAACGTGCGAAAAATTCTTGCTTAAACGGTCTATACGCAATTTTTGCCTTATATACGAAATAAGAAGGCAAAAGACCTAAAAAGACAAAATACAGCACCTGTTTGAGCGTGACCAGATCCAGTGATTCGTGCATATTTGTCTGCAAAGTATTTCGAATCATACTCGCATCAATCACCACATGATAACTGTTCATAAAATAGTTTGTCAGCGATGAAACCAGTAAAAGTGTAATCAAAATCGGTTTGAGTGTGTATTTATAACAAACCAGACTCAGTAGAAATATCATAAAAAAGACTAAAATAACCGCAAGAGAAATCAAAAAACCTATATTGTGCCAGTTCAGCGGATAGACCTGCAAGACATTGTGAAAAAAGCTGTAATTGTCAAAAAGAATAAAAAATATGCTGACATAGATGATGAGTTGTGTTTGTGTAATTTTTTTCAAGGGGAAAATCTTCTTTAGTATAAAATATCTTATTACATGTAAGCAAACATAAATAAGTTTGAAATTATACACTTTATAATTAAATAATGGTAACATTACACTTTAAAGTAACTTGTTGGGACCCGTACTTTAGTGCCAATGCATCAAGTTAAGAAAAAAGTTCGATATTCTTTTGGAACCTAGGTTTTAACCTAGGCCTTAGTTTTGAAAGGCACAAAGCCCGCACTGAAGTACGGGTTCCGAAAAAGCCGCTTAACTTAATGGCATTGAGGTTAAAACCCAGGTTACTAAAACATAACTGAGTTTTGATACATAAAAAACAGATAAAGAGCAGACATGAAAAATGAGAAAATAAGCATAATAATTTTGGCAGCCGGCAAAGGCAGCCGTATGAAATCATCGCAAGCAAAGGTTTTACATTCAATCAGCGGAAAACCTATGCTCTACCATATTATAAAAGAGTCCCATAAAATTTCTGATGATATTACCGTAGTGGTTGCCCATCAAAAAGAAGCGGTTATTGAAACAATGCAAAATTATTTTGAAAACATTCGCTTTGTCGAACAAGACGCTCAAAATTTTCCAGGAACCGGCGGAGCCATGATGCAGGTAGAACCAAAATATGACAAGGTGTTGGTTCTTAACGGAGATATGCCACTCATTACAGCCGATGCACTCAAAGGCTTTTTGGAACTTGAAGCAGATATCATCATGAGTATTTTTGATCTTGAAAACCCTGACGGATACGGTCGCGTCATTATACGAAACAATCATGTTGAATACATTGTAGAACAAAAAGACGCTGATGAAGCAGAACTCAATGTCACCACCGTCAATGCCGGAGTCTATGCCTTTTCAAAAGTAATTTTAGAGCGATATATTCCTGATTTAAGCAATGACAATGCGCAACAAGAATACTATCTTACCGATATTATAGCCATGGCAAATGAGGATGAGTCCAGCATTGTTCCTCTGCTTGTTGATGAAGAACAGTTTAAGGGGGTCAATTCCAAAAAAGACCTCGCAGATGCCGAAGAGATTATGCAAAACAGAATTCGCACAAAATGGATGAACGCAGGTGTGACGATGCAGCTTCCTGCAACGATTTATATAGAAGAAGATGTTGTTTTTGAGGGAGAGTGCATCGTAGAAAACGGCTGTCGCATTACCGGAAAAAGCAAAATCATCAACTCGCATATAAAGGCCGGCAGCGTTGTAGAAGAGAGTATAATGAAAAACTCCGACTGTGGACCGATGGCACATTTAAGACCGCTTTCAAACATAGAAAACACCCACATCGGGAATTTTGTAGAAGTAAAAAAATCAACCCTCAAAGGGGTAAAAGCCGGACACTTGAGTTATTTGGGCGATGCTGAGATAGACGAAGGCACAAACGTAGGTGCGGGAACCATTACATGTAACTATGACGGCGTGAAAAAGTACAAAACAGTCATCGGCAAGAATGTCTTCATCGGCAGCGACTCCCAACTTGTAGCCCCAATAACCATAGAAGATGACGTGATGATAGCAGCAGGAACGACAGTAACAAGCGGCAAAATTAAAAGCGGTAATCTGGTTCTCAGCCGGACAAAAATGCGCCTTGTAAAAGATTTTTATTATAAGTTTTTTGGGAAGAAATAGACATTTGCATAAAAAACTTCACTTATTTCAATTTCTTTATTTTGTAAGTAAAAAATTTTGTTAGAATGCCACATGAATAAAAAACAAATTGCTATTTTAAGTATCGGAAATACATTACACAAAGATGAAGGTATCGCCTTATATGCGAGTAAATATCTGGAGTCCAACTACACTTTTCAACCCAGGGTGGATATTATTCACGGCGGTGTTGAAGGAAAAAAACTACTCAATATATTTATGGAATATCAAGAAATAATTGTCCTTGATGTCATCGGAATTGAGGATGCTCCAGGTTCAATGTATCAGTTCCCTATGGAGACCTTTCGCAGTTTCAGCACAAATGAAGATGATGACGAAACCGGAGTACTCGGATGTCTTAATTTGCTTGAGAGGCAAGGAGAAACTTTACCAAAAGTCACGCTTCTTGCGATTATTCCCCAGAGTATTGAGCCAGGAAGAGGTTTAAGCAGTTCGCTTCTCAAACCCTTTGATGCTTATGTCTTAATGATAATAAAATCTCTTGAAGACAAAGGTATCAACTGTGAAGAAAAAGCCGAAAAACAAACACTGGAAAATATAGCAGCTGATCTCACCAGTTAGACAAAACATTGCAGTCACTTCATTTTCACACCATTGAACCTGTTATATTTACTGATTCAAAAGTGCTTATACTCGGTTCATTTCCCAGTATAAAATCTTTTGAAGAGGGATTTTACTATGCCCATCCACGGAATCAGTTCTGGCCTATATTGGCTGCGATTTACAAAGAACCTGTTCAGACAAAAGAAGATAAAACTGCCCTGTGCAAAAAACACAAGATAGCCCTTTTTGACAGTGCTGCAAGTCTGCAAAGAGATGCAAACAATTCCAGTGATACCAACCTGAAAAATATAGAAGTCAATGATTTTGAAAAACTGTTAGCAGAATATCCAAACATCAAAACCATATTGTTTACAGGCAAAAAAGCACAACAGATTTTTGACAAAGAGTACAAACATCTGAAAATCAAAAAAGTCCTGCTCCCCTCAACCTCCCCCGCCTACGCCAGTATGAAATTTGAAGAAAAACTTGCGAAATACAAAGAGGCTTTGCCTCATCCCTTTCAGTAACATTTTGCGTGTTATGCGATATATATGACAAATAACATACAAAATGAGCTGTTATTTATAAATACAGCATAAAACATACACTTTATTTTTAATAAAAGTATTGTATTTTTTCAAATCAACTAAAAAAAATAATGTTTTAGCATATTTTTAATAAATATTAAAAATTAACAATCATATAAAGTGTATGTTATTTGTTAATTTAAGTGTTTTTGGAATATACTGTTTGTTGATAAATAGCTTACCGCATAAATATTAAAAGGATAAAATATATGGATGTTATTAAATGGTATATTGAAAATCAACCAACATACAAAAGACTTTCATCAAAAGTAGAATCTTTACTTTCAGAAGTCTTTGAAATAGAAAATATTTCTTATCATATTGTTACATTTAGAACTAAGAGTATAGACAGTGTTAGAGATAAAGTATCAAAAGGAAAATATAGTAAACCAATTGAACAAATACAAGATTTTTCTGGAATTAGAATTATTACATATGTAGAAGATGAAATAGAAAAAATATGCGAAATCATTGAAAAAACTTTTAATATTGATAATGCCAATAGTTCAAACAAAAGTGAAGCACTTGGTATTGATAAAGTGGGATATAAATCAATCCATTATGTTGCTTCTTTAGATAAAAGTAGACTAAAGTTACCTGAGTATAAACAGTACATTGGAAAATGTTTTGAAATACAAGTTAGAACAATTTTACAGCATGCATGGGCTGAAATAGAGCATGATAGAAATTATAAGTTTACAGGTAAATTACCTCTTGATATTGGAAGAAGATTTAAAATATTGGCTGGTGTACTTGAAATGGCTGATAGAGAGTTTAACAATATTTCAAATGAAATAGATGTAATTGCAAAATCTACTTTAGAAAATACAAAAAAAGGAAACTTAAATATTCCTATTAATTCAACAACATTAAATCAATACTTAAATACAAAATTTAGTTCTGTATTTAAAGATAAAGATGAAATAATTCCTGATACTACAAAGAACCTTATACATGAAATTGAAACATTTGGATTATATACTTTAGCAGATTTTGATGCAATCATTTCAAAAGATATTGAGCTAGCACTTATTAAATTAAAGGCTAAAGTTGGCAGTATTTACGAGTCAGGACTAGTCCGAAGAATTCTAATTGTGCATGATTACGATAAATATTTTTCTCAGATAGTTGATGCAGAAGATACTGATGAATTTCCTTGGGCATGGACAACTCCAGATACTGAAGAAGAAGAAAGAGAATTTTTTCATGAATGTGGAATTGATTGGTCTAAAATAGAAAAAAAGTATAATGCTTTCATCGCATTTTAGTAGCATTTAAAAGCTAACAAAACAGAGTATCCAATAAATTACCTAGCGGAAATTTATCGGCTATCTTCAGTCGTTAGTCTACAAAGGAAACATATGGAAAAATTTGCACTTAATATATTTTCTTTAAAGTTTAATACTATAATAGAAATTGGATACTCAGAAGATATAAGTCAGGTGATATTTGATTTTATCTCAATATTTAATGCTAATATAAATACTCAGAATCAAAGTATTAATATTGATGCAGAACATCAATACACAGATACAATGAAAGAACTTATTAGAAAATATATAGAAAAATACAAAAATGTATCTCCAGCAATACAACAGATAACGAAGTATTTTAAAAAATTAGAAGATAATGAATATTTTTATATTTTACATCCTGAACTTGAAATAAACACAAAAATTAAATATGAACTTGAAAAAGAACTATCTAAATTAAATGGTATTGCAACCTATTCTGAAAAAGAAAAACTTGAATTAAAACAATTTGACTGTATCCTGAATAATTATGAAATTCAAAATTTTGATTTAGAAAAAAATAAAATAATGCCTATTGGTATGAGAGAGAAAAACAAAAGAATCTGTCGTTTTTGTAAAAAAAGTAAACCTGATGTAAGTTTCGATAATGTTGCTCATGCCATATCAGAAGGACTAGGTAATAAAAAACTTATTTTAAATGAGGAATGTGATGATTGTAATAAGTTTTTTGATGAAAATATCGAAAGAGATTTTATTTATTACCATGATTTAGCTAGAACAATGTTTGGAATTAAAAATAAAAAAAATAATATCCCAAAAATGAAAGGCAAAAATTTTCAATTTTTTAAAGATAAAGAAAATAAAAATTTATCAATAATAATTCAAGAGAATAATGAACATAATAAAAGTGAAATACCAAAGAATATAGTTTTGAAAACAGGTAATAAAATAAAAATACAAAACCTTTACAAAACATTATGTAAATTTTCATTAAGTGTAATTGATGACAAATACATTGAAAATTTTAATGGAACAATAGATTGGTTAAACAATAAAAAAGAAATTACTCAATTACCAAAAATTGCAGTATTAAATGATTATCACTTTTTTACAAAAGTACCAGATATAACTTTATATTGCAGAAATAATAATCGAAAAGATATACCTTATCTAGTAAGTGAATTTAAATTTACATTTTATATGTATATTTTTATCATTCCTTTTTCTAAAGAAGATGAAAAAGATTTTTTAGATGAAAAAGATTATAGTAATTTTTTAGAATGTTTTCAACATGTAAAAAATATTAAAAAGTTTAATTATGTGGACTTTTCAAGTAATATAGAAAAAGAGTTAAATTTTAACATTAACTTTGAAAAAAGAGAAGACTAACAAAACGCAGGAGAGCAATATTTTACCCAAGGGCGGGTAAAATATTGCTCTCCTCAACCGTTAGTCTCACATTGAATAAGAAATAGGATGCGAAATGAAGAACCAAATGAATATATTTTATTCATGGCAAAGTGATTTGCCTGATAATACAAATAAAGTAGTGATAAGAGATATGCTTCAAAAAGCAAAGAATATTATAGAAACTGATAAAAAGATTAATCTAATAATTGATGAAGCAATAAGAAATAAAGCAGGTAGTCCAAATATATCATTAACTATTTTAGAAAAAATAGATGCTGCAGACATGTTTATTTCAGATATTAGTACAATCAATAAAACAGATACTAATAGCAATAGAAAAACACCAAATCCAAATGTAATGTATGAATTAGGATATGCAGTAGCGAAACTTGGATGGGAAAAAATTATTTTGATATTAAATGAAGAATATGGAACTATTGACGACATTCCTTTTGATATAAGACAACATGCAATCACAAGCTATACTTTATCAGATTTACAAGTAAATAAACAAAAATCTATTATAGGAAATAAAGCTAAAGAACTTGAAAATAAAATCAATTTAATTTTAGATATAAAACCAAAAGTAAAGATACTTGATAATCAAATAATCATAAAACAGAGAGATATTAAAATTATTGAAAAAATAATGAAACAAGTCCCGTATACACTTATAAGAGAACAAATAAGATATGCTCCAAAACAAATTTTAGTTGATTTACCAGTTTTTTTTGAAGATTTTGAAAGAATTTTGCATGAGAATATTGAATATTTGCATGATAATGAATTAAATGAATTATTAAGAAACTTACATCATGTTTGGCAAGATATTTTAAGTAACAGTTTAAATTATCATTCTAATAATCCAGACTCAAGATTTGCCACTTTTGTATCACCCCCAGGAGATATGCCACTTGATAAATCTCAACAAGAATTATGGGATTATATTGAAAATAGACATAAAGATATTGATAATGTATTAAAATCTATAATTGACATTATAAAAGACAAATACATTGAAATAGATTTAAAAAGTTTAAATGATAGTCTTCTTGAAAGTTATCAAAAAATCAAATTAGAGATAGAAGAACAATTTAAAGATTATTAAAAAGCAGGTTGTTGCAAAAGACTAACAAAAACGAGGAGACCAATAATTTACCCTAGCGGGAAAATTATCGCTCACGACTGCCGTTATCCGCTCACTGCGTGACCGGATAACGGGGGCGCGGGTTGAACACCGCGCCCCCGTTAAGTTAAAATTTTTTGATATAATAATGAAATTGAGTAATGGAGTAAATAATGAGATTAGAAAAAGTAGAAATAATAAAGTATAAAAACTTTGAAAATATAGTTATTGATTTTGAAAAAAGTGATAAATTCCCAGATATATTTTCTGTTGCAAGTAAAAATGGTGGAGGGAAAAGTACACTTTTACAATTTATTTTTATTCTTCTTCATTGTTTTATAGATAATTCAAAAAAACAATATATTAAAAACTTATTAGATGTATTTATAGATATAACTGAGGAGATAGAATTTGTAAAATTTATAATTTCACATAAAAATAAAAAATATAACTTAAATTTTAAAATTCATCCATCCAAAACAGATGAATATAATTTTGATATCTATTTAGATATAAGTGATACAAAGAAAAGAATAGAAAAATTTGAAGAAAATTTTTCAGAATATCAAAAAGTTATTAGAATGCAACAAGAATTACAAAATGTGGATAGAATTTCCCCTATTATAGAAAGGGAAATTCGTTATTTAAGAAAATTTATAAATTCAAAACAAGAAGATTATTTATATCATAATGCAAGATCCAAGAATGATTTAGATAGTTATAAAGAATTAGTTGAGCTAATAATGAAAAATAATTCAATTTCAGAAAAAGCATTAGAAGAACTAAATTTAATCTTTGATGAATTACAAGATAAGTTAAAAATCTTAGAAGCTTCTCTTGAAAACCATAATTTAATATATATTACACATTTAAGTAGCAATAATGTAATTTTATTAGAGACAGAAATGCCAAAAGAATTTTTAATTGAACTTTCAAATAAAGTTTTCCAAACAGCACCGAGTTCACAAATATTTTTATTCTTGTCAAATGAAGAAAAACATAGTATTTTTAATGAATTTTCCAATGAAATACCAAGTTTTTATGAGTCATATTACGATAGTATAAAAAGAGCAAAAAGTTTATTAAATGGTTTTTTTACTTATGACTTTGCTTCTACTGAACTAATTTTACAATCTTTTAAAAAAGCTTCAGAAGAAGATTTAAAAGCTAAACGAAAAACAGGAAAATATGGCTCAAAATATGATGAATTAACTGATGAGTTAAAGGGGTTTTTAGATGGCAAAGAAATAACTGAAAATGAAACAGGAGATAGAGTTATCTTTAAATCAAAAGCAGATGGAAAAGTATTGTCTCCAGAAGATTTAAGTCATGGAGAATTAAAAAAACTTGGGATATACATCTGGTTAAAATATATTGTTGAAAATGATTCAATAGTATTAATGGATGAAGTTGATATTGCTCTACATCCAAAATGGCAATATGAATTAATTAATGATTTATCTAAATGGTCGGAAAATACTCAATTTTTACTTGCAACACATTCGCCTCAAATACTTAGTTCAACATATTATAAAAATATTATTAAACTCGATAATGGCAAAGTAAAAAGATATAAAAAACCACCATTAGATAGAGATATTAATGCGATAGTTGTTGAAGTTATGGAATCAGAAAATTTTCCAAAAGATTTATTGGAACTTCATCAAAAATATAGAAAGCTTATTGATGCTGAAAAAAAAGATACAGAAGATGCAATAAAACTTAGGGAGGAAATATTAGAATATGAGAGTGAAAACTCATCATTTTTTCAAGAAATAAATTTTGATTTAGAGCTAATGTAATGAGATATATTCAAAAAGTTTCTACTCCTCAATTTTTTATTGATAATACTGCAGAAATCTCAAAATGGAAAGAGTATCCTGTTAGTAAAAAACCTTTAAAGGAACATATTTTAAAAAATGAACAAAATTATTTATGCATCTACTGTGAAAGTAAAGTAGAACTCAATAATTCTCACCTTGAACATATAAAACCAAAAGCAGGAGATAAATTTCCTCACCTAGTTTTTGATTACAACAATATAGTTGTATCTTGTAATGGAAATTGTCATGCAGACGATGAAGAACATCATAGTTGTGGTCATATAAAAGATAATGAATATAATGATACAAAATTTCTAAATCCAGTTGAATTAATAAAAATAAGGGATTATTTTGAATACGATATTGATACTGGTAATATTACTGAATCACCTAAAGATATCGATAAGGCAAAATACATGATAGAAACTTTACACTTAAATGATGGTTCATTACCTTTGGCGAGGAAAAAATCTTTAGAAAATTTTATCAAGAAAATGAATCAAATTGATAAGAATAAAAGAAAGAATAGATTAATTGAAATTTTAAATAAGGAAAATATTGCTTTTGTATCATTTTTGAGATTTAAGTATAAAGGTATACTATAAACTTAACAAAACCTAGCACCGAACAGGTAAACCTGTCGGTGAAGTCAAACGTTATCCGCTCACTGCGTGACCGGATAACGGGGGCGCGGGTTGAACACCGCCCCCGTTATATGCACAGCAAAGAGGGAAAATGAAAAAAGAATATAAGATAATTTTTGATATGCCAAAAGCATATAAGTCGCGTGAAGTTTTGAACAAACTACCATCACCAATTAGTAGTCAAATGACAGAAATATATAACTATTCTGTCGAAAATTATGGATTTTATTTATTGGACAATCAAGTTGACCAAAAGACTGTTGGAAAAGCAATGAAAATCTTTATTGATGAAGCTTTAAAGTATTCAAAAAACATAGAAGTAGTAGAACTGACATAAACATATAACAAGTACTAGGAGAGAAATACGAACCCTAGCGGGGATTCGTATTTCTCAAGACAGTCGTTATACTAAAAAAGAAGATATGTTATAATACAAACAAAAAAGGAGAGTACATGGTAGCCGTAAAACAAGAAGCACAAGAGATGATTCAAAATCTTCCTGACAACTGTACTTATGAAGATATTCAGTATCACCTTTATGTTGTAGAAAAAATTAAAAATGGCATTAGTCGTGCTGAGAATGGTGAAGTTTCATCGCATCAAGATGCAAAACAAAGAATGGATAAATGGCTTTCACACTAGAGTGGTCAGAAGAAGCTCTTGAGGATATTGAGTCAATTGCAACTTACATAGAAAAAGATTCCCCAACCTATGCTAAATCTGTAGTTTCAAAGTTTTTTGAAAAAGCAGAGATATTACAAGGATTTTCAGAACTAGGGCGAAAAGTTCCTGAATTTAATGACACAAAAATTCGAGAAATTTTTGTTTATAGTTATAGACTTATCTATAAATTGAATGAAGATAGTATTTTGTTTGTGGCAGTAGTTCATGGAAAAAGACTTATTGAAAATCATCAACAAAGTATAACAAAACAGAGTAGCCAATAAATACCTAGCGGAAATTTATCGGCTATCTTCGACCGTTATCCGCTCACTGCGTGACCGGATAACGGGGGCGCGGGTTGAACACCCGCTAGTCATCTGTCGCACAGCGCCAGATAACAAGCGGGAGGAATGAGCAACAACATCAGAAAATAAATTTTCAGATGTCGCCGTCATTCACCCGCGCCCCCGTTAAATATCAGGAGATACACATCGAACTTTCAGATAATATAATTTCAATCTTGGCTATTTTAATTGCTATTCTGTCTGCTTTATATGCACGATGGTCTGCGAAAGAAGCAATTAAAGCAAACAGCATTGGAAGGATGAATGCCTTACTATCGTTTAGAAATCATTATCTAGAATTAATGAAAGAACAGGAAAAGATGGGAAAAATTCTTAAGAACAGTAAAAATGGTACACAGGCAGTAATAACTAAGTATTCTGAACTAGATACAAAGTTCCGTGAAGTTAACAAAGAACTTGACAAGTACCATGACAGAGTTCTTAAAAATGACATTTAACAAGTACGAGGAGACCAATAATTTACCCTAGCGGGAAAATTATCGCTCACGACAAACGTTATCATAAAATCACTCTCTAAGACTTGACAATTTCAGTGTTATTACAATATAATTACATATCAAATATATTTGGAGTTATAAAATGACAATGCTTACAAAAATAGGAAACTCACAAGGTGTAAGAATCCCCAAGCCAATCATTGCTCAAGCACAGCTTGAAAACAAACAGCTTGATTTTGAAGTTGTTAAAGATGGTTTGTTGATTAAACCTATAGAAATAAAGAATAGAGAAAAATGGCAAAAAAACATTCAAGAAGTTTTATTAAAAAATAAAAACATTCAAGATGAAGCAATTTTAAATGATATGCTCAATGACAGTGATTTAGAAGATTACGAATGGTAAAAAATATTAAAAGATTTGATATAGTTTTAGTTAAACTAAATCCAACAGTAGGCTCAGAAATACAAAAAACAAGGCCGTGTATTATTATATCTCCAGATGAAATGAGTATGCTAAAAACGGTTATTGTAGCACCTATGACAAGTAAAGGTTTTGATTTTATATTTAGACCAAAGATAAAATTTGAAGCTAAAAATGGTTTAGTGTTGCTAGATCAAATAAGAACTATTGATAAGTCAAGAATAGTTAAAATATTAGGAAGAGTAGATACTAAAACACAAAAGATTATAGCTCAACTTTTAGTAGAAATGTTTGACTATTAAAAGAATGATAACAAATCAGAGAAGTTCAATTTTGTGTGAAGTATGAATGAGCCTATCTATCATAGCACAGGTTGGTTTATGAAGTAAAAGAACTTGATAAAATAGTAAGAGTTTTAAGAATGTGGTCACACTATGGAGAATGAGATACAAAAAAAGCTCATCAAAGAAGCAAAGATACACCAAAAAATTACGAATTACACCCCCTATAATTAAATATCTAAGGTGTAAAATATAACAAAACGAAGCTGAACTCCGAACAAACCACTAAAAATTTTATCTTGTATATAATTTAAGTTCTATAAACGGGAACTGTGTTACAATCCATCTATGAGAATAATTTCAAAGAAAAAACTAAAAGATTTTTATGAACAGTCAAAATATGCAGATTCTAAGAGTTCTTTAGAAGCTTGGCATAAAGAGGTCTTAAAACTTCACTGGAACAATCCCAATGAAGTTAAAGAAATGTATCGAAATGCCAGTATTATCGGAAATGAAAAAGTTGTTTTCAATATTGCTGGGAATAAATACAGGTTGATAGTTTCAATAAACTATTATGCAAAAATTGTTTTTGTAAAATTTATTGAAACACATAAACAGTACGATAAAATTAATATGGAGGATTTATAAGATGAATATCAAGCCGATTAAAAATGAACAAAACTACAACGAAGCACTTCAAAGAATTGAAACTTTAATGAATGCTAAACCAAATACATCTCAGATGGATGAGTTAGAGGTTCTAACAACTTTAGTAGAGGCTTACGAAGAGCAACACTATAAAATAGAAGCACCTGATCCAATAGAAGCAATAAAGTTCAGAATGGAGCAAGAGGGATTAAAACAAAAAGATTTAGTCTCTATAATTGGAAGCAAATCAAGAGTATCTGAAATTTTAAATAAAAAAAGGAAACTCACTATTGAGATGATTAGAAATTTACATAAACAGTTACATATACCGGTAGAGAGTCTTTTTTTAGATTACAAAACAAACTGTGCTTAAATGCTAACAAATAAAGATTAGGAATGATGATTGCCAACTTTACTCAATAAAAACAATGCAGGAAAAAATATTTAATGAATTTTTTATCAAAAGAAGCTCCGCTTCAAAGCTCTATATCTTCGATGAAGGCTGTTTTGTCTGATGTCGGATGCGAAACAGTTTTTCAAGAACACAAAAATCCCCTCACTCACTGTTATTCGGTGAATCTCAGCTCAAAAGAAGCACCCGGACATATCTATTCTAACGGCAAAGGTGTCCTCAGCGATGCTTCTGTGGCAAGTGCTTTGGGTGAGTATATTGAGCGTCTGCAGACAAACAACTTTTTTATAGATTTTCATTTGCCAAAGAGAAAATATTATCCTGATGAAGTTGTTTTTTCTTTTGATGAAGAGTATCTCAGCGATGAACTTATGGCAGTGTACAACCCTGAGAACAATCTCTCAGCTGAAGATTTGGTAGATTTCAACAGCGACTATGAAGACAAAATTGTCGCACTTCCTTTTGTCAAACAATCCACACAGGAGCGTGTTGCCATTCCGCTTAATATTTTAAGCAATCTTTATGTGAGCAACGGTTTGGCGACGGGAAACACCCCTTTGGAGGCAAAGGTGCAGGCTCTGAGTGAGATTTTTGAACGCTATGCAAAAATCGCTATCATTAAAAACGGCTATGCCCTGCCGAAATTTCCTGATGAAGTTGTGAAAAATTTTCCAAAAGTCTATGAAGATGTACAGGCATTGCAAAAACTCGGCTATAAGGTCGAAGTGTTGGATGCTTCTTTGGGCGGACAGTTTCCCGTCACTGCCATTTCATTGATAGATCCTAAGAATGCTACACTTTTTGTCTCTTTTGGAGCACATCCTATTCTTGAAGTCTCACTTGAACGCACAATGACCGAGCTTATGCAGGGACGTTCTCTTGAAAATCTTGACAGTTTTGAAGTGCCTACTTTTGACATGAGCCTTGTCTCAGACAGTTTTAACCTTGAATCACACTTTATAGACTCCAACGGCAAACTCGGATTTCTTTTTTTGAGTGCCAAAAAGAGTTTTGGGTATGTGCCTTTTGCATATCAAGGCAACACAACGCAGGAAGAATACGATTATTTGACGGGTATTTTACAAAAAATGGACAAAGAGTTTTACATCAGAGAATATGATTACCTCGATTTTTACTCCTGTCAAATCATTGTTCCCGGTATTTCAGAAGTTTATCCCATAGAGGATTTGATATATAACAACAAAAACAACGGCAAACTTATCCGTGATATGGTACTCAATTTTACAAAATATGACCCGCAGGAAATTATGCTTGAGATTGAATCATTGGAAGACTCACTCAATATGGAAAAATACATCGGTGTCATCTTTGCGAAAAATTTCACAATGGCTGAATTTAAAGCACAGATTTTATTGCGTCTGGGGGAGTATGACGAGGCACTGGAGTTATTGGAATACGGGACAAACAAACTCGGTCATCTCGTAGTAGAACTTGCTCGAATGCAGGAGATGCAACTTGATTATGAAGAGTACAAAGAAGCTTTATATGAGGTGTTTTCCAAAGAAAAAGTAGTAAAATCTTTGGGTATTCTCAATAATACAGACTTTTTAATAGAAACAACGCTGCATAAAGACTATACCAATATGCTGAACCTATATGACAAACTTGAGAGAAAAAAATGCACAATAAAATAGACCTGATACTCAAACCTGAATTTACACAACAGATACAAAACGGTTATCCTCTGCTTATGAAAGAGTATTTTGAAGATTGGCATAAACTCGAAGAAGAAGGTAGTCTGCTTCACTTGTATGACAAAAAAAAGAGATTCATTGCAAAAGGCTACTACGGATTACAGAACAAAGGACATGGCTGGGTTCTTTCACAAAAAGAAGATGAAACCATAGACAGCGAATTTTTCAAAAGAAAAATCAAAGAGGCACTCTCCTACAGAAAAGATTTCTTTGCCGACACGCAAACAACTGCCTTTCGGGTTTTTAACGGTGAGGGCGATGGCATCGGCGGCTTGAGTATTGATTATTTTGAAGGCTATTATCTCTTTACATGGTACAGCATCGGTATTTATACATTCAAAGAGAGTATACTCGAAGCTTTTAAACAGAGTATCGACTTTAAAGGAATCTATCAGAAAAAACGCTTTAATACAAAAGGCATGTATCTCGATGACAAAAGTGACTTTGTATCTGGACAAAAAGCACCGCAGCCTTTACATGTAAAGGAAAACGGGGCAAATTTTGCCGTTTATTTGGATGATGGGGCAATGGTGGGAGTTTTTTTGGACCAAAGAGAGGTCAGAAAAGCCATTCGTGACAAATATGCAAAAGGAAAAACCGTTTTAAATACTTTTTCCTACACGGGCGCTTTTTCAGTATTTGCAGCCCTTGGCGGTGCAAAAAGCACGACAAGCGTTGACCTGGCAAAACGAAGTTTACCAAAAACACAAGAACAGTTTTCCATCAACAACATTGATTTGAAAAATCAAAATATCATTGTTGAAGATGTCTTTTTATACTTTAAATATGCCGTGAGAAAAAAACTGCTTTTTGATATGGTTGTCGTTGATCCGCCGAGTTTTGCACGTTCAAAAAAACACATATTCAGTGCCAACAGAGACTATGTAAAACTCCTCAAAGAGGTGATACAAATCACAAAAAAAGGCGGTATTATCGTAGCTTCCACCAATGCTGCCAATTTCAGTATGATGACTTTTGGCAGATTCATAGATAAAGCTTTCAAAGATGTAAAAATAAAATACAAAGTGCTAAAACGCTACTCTCTTCCAAAAGATTTTCGCGTGGCAGAAAAATTTCAAGAGGGTAATTACCTCAAAGTCGTTTTTATAAAAAAACTTTAGTTTGTCTCAAGAATAAAATATCCGAGATAGTTTTTTATCGGTTTATGCGCATTTACCCAACTTGAAATACCGCCTTCGAGATTGACAACATTGCTAAAACCCAAATCTTTGAGGGTTTTTGCAGCCATCAGACCTCTAGCCCCTTTGAGACAATAACAGACTATTTGATGATCACTTAAATCAACAAGTTTGTCATCAACGGCGAATTCCAATTTCCCCCGAGGAATGGTAAAAACAGTTTTAGCAGGGATGACACCGCTTGCAAACTCGTCAGATTCCCGCACATCAATCAAAACCATATTTTCCAAGTCAATCTCTTCAACCTGAATTTGCTTTATCTCTTTCTTTGCCGCAGTCAGCAGTTCTTTTAAATGCCCCTTGATAAGGTCAATATCACACCTTTCGTAATACTTTTTCATCTGTTCGTTATGGTTCATGAAAGCTCCTTTACATGTATTGCATACTAAAGTATACAACCAAACAGCTTAATCATTAAGTTCCTTTAGTATTTCTAAGTATTTTTAGATAAAATACTAGAAAATATAATGAAGAGATTTTGAATGAATATTCCAACAAATTTAATCAAAGATAAAAAAATTCTCCTTGGGGTAACCGGCTCTATTGCTGTGTACAAAACACTCGAACTCGTCAGGGAATTCATTAAAGCCGGAGCAGAGGTAAAGGTTGTCATGAGTGAGAGTGCAAAAAAATTTATAACTCCGCTCACTTTTGAAACCCTCACTTCAAATCAGGTCCTTGATGATACAAACGAGTCCTGGGCAAATGAGCATAACCACATTAAAATCACCCAATGGGCGGACATCATGGTCATTGCTCCTGCAACGGCAAACACCATCGCCAAACTTGCCAATGCCATTGCAGACAATATGCTGCTGCAATGCGCGCTTGCTTTTAGCGGTATGAAAATTTTGGCACCCTCGGCAAATACAAATATGCTCCAAAATCCAATCACTCAGGCAAATTTGAAGATGCTCGGCATTGCAAACTATACTATTTTAGAGACGCAGACAAAAGAGTTGGCCTGCAAGACTGTCGGAGACGGCGCTATGGCCGACCCTTTGGATATTTTTTATCAAACCAGCCGTGAACTTTTAAAAGAGGAGTTTTGGGAACACAGACGGGTGATAGTAACCGGCGGAGGCACGATAGAAAAAATAGATGAAGTGCGCTACATCTCAAACTTTTCAAGCGGAAAAATGGCATCGGCTTTGGCAACGGCACTCTATTTAAAAGGGGCAGATGTTAATCTCATCGCCACAAAATTTGACCGTGACCTGCCTGTCAATATGCATAAAATAGACGTAGAAGACACACAGGAGATGCTTGAGTATCTTGTCGATTCCATACGCATTGCAAAAAAAGGCAAGCTTTCAAAAGCGACACTCATACGTGACGAGCATATTCATCTTATTCAAAAAAAGCCCTATCTCTTTATGGCAGCGGCGGTGAGTGACTATGTTCCTGAATTTCCTCAAAATGCAAAACTTAAAAAAGAGGATTTGGGTGAAAAGTGGGAACTGAGTCTGAAAAAAAATATTGACATTTTAAGTACAATTGAAAAAGAAGGCATTACAGTCATAGGTTTTAAAGCAGAAATGGACAAAGAAAAAGCCGAAACAAATGCAAAAAAAATGTTACAGGAGAAAAAACTTGACGCGGTCTGTCTCAATGTTTTACAAAATGCCTCAAGCTTTGGCAGTGACGAAAATGAAATAGACTTTATTACACCACAAAAAAATGTGCACATACCAAAAGCGGACAAATTGCATGTATCTTTTGAAATAATCAAAAATGCAAAAGAGCTGCAAGAATAGATGATGAACAAGGCCAGACATATAGCCATCATAATGGACGGAAATGGACGATGGGCAGAGCAACAGGGCAAAAAAAGAGTCAAAGGGCATGAAGCAGGTGCAAAAGTCGTCAAAGCAATCACAACCTATTGTTCAAATGATGAAGATATAGAACGCCTGACACTTTATGCCTTTTCAACGGAAAACTGGAAAAGACCGCGTCTCGAAGTTGAGTTTTTAATGAAACTTTTGGAAAAATATCTCAAAGACGAATTGCCTTCTTACTTGCAAAACAATGTCAGGTTTGAAGCTATCGGCGACATTCGTGCTTTTTCAAAATCACTGCAAAAAACCATACAAACGGTAGAAGAAAAAACGGCGCATTGTGACGGGTTGGTGCAGAGTCTCGCCCTGAACTACGGTTCGCAGGACGAGATTCTTCGTGCAATAAATTCTTTAAAAAAACAGGATGAAAATATCACACTGGAGATGCTTAACAATGCACTTGACTGCAAAGTAGCCGTAGATATACTCATTCGTACCGGAGGAGACAAGCGGCTTTCAAACTTTCTGCTTTGGCAGTCGGCATATGCAGAGCTTTTTTTTACAGATACGCTCTGGCCGGACTTTACATGTAAAGAATTAGAAAAAATTCTACAAAAATTTACAAAAATTGAAAGACGATTTGGTGGTTTAAAATGATGGAACTTGGCATAGCTTTTGTACTCGGTATACTTTTTGGTTCTTTTTTAAATGTTGTCATTCTTCGCATACCAAAGGGAGAAAGCGTTGTTTTTGATGCGTCACACTGCCCTGTATGCAATGAAAAGCTCAAACCCTGGCATAATATTCCGCTTTTTTCATGGATTTTTCTAGCAGGAAAATGTGCCTACTGCAAATCACATATTTCTGTGCAGTACCCGCTCATAGAACTTCTCTCAGGTTTTATTTTTGTCATTCTTGCCAATAAATTCGGACTGAATCTGCCGGCATTTTTCATAGCTTTGAGTTTTTTGATGCTTTTAGCGCTTTCGGTTATAGATTTCAGATACAAAATGGTACCCGATTCACTCAACCTCTTGGCTATTTTCTTTGCCATACTCGGCGCATGGAGTATTCAAGGTTTTGTTCTTAACCTGGAAAACGCCCTCCTTTTTGCCGGTGGTTTTACACTCCTGCGTTTTACTCTTTCTTATTACTTAACATCATCTGTATTTAGAGCCGGACTAAAAACGAAAACATCCTGGAACAGGCACTATGACAGAACACCTTTTATAGAAGCTATGGGAGAAGGCGACATTATGGTAGCGGCTACAATGGGCGCACTTTTGGGAGTCAAACTTGGTCTTGTTGCCATTTTTCTCTCAGCCCTCTTGGCTTTGCCGGTTATGCTCTTGCTTCTTAACAAATCAAAAGAGGAACAACGCGTCCCCTTTGTGCCTTTTTTGGCACTTGCAACTTTCATAGTCTATGTGTATGATTCTCAAATACTCAGATACATCGAGGCAAACTACTAATGCTGAGATTAAAAAAATATATACTGAGTAACTTTTCTGCTCTTTTTATGTCCATATTTTTGCCATTGTTTGTCATAGCATCGGTAATATTTTTAATTAAGCTCTCTACCTATACGGCTGTTATTCAACTGACTATTTTGGAAATGGGCAAACTGTATCTTTTCATACTGCCTGAAATTCTTTTTTATACGCTGCCTATTACATTTTTTGTCGCAGCAACACTTTCTTTGTTTAAACTCTCAAATGACAATGAAATAATCGTTATTTTTTCACTTGGCATTGCACCGGGTTTTATCATCAGAACTTTTTTCAAACCTGCTTTCATATTAAGTCTGCTGCTGGCATTTAACTTCCTGGTTGTTGCACCCCATACGACTACTTTGTCAAAAAACTTCCTCTCCTATAAAAAGAGTGAAGCAAAATTCAATCTTGCAGCAAGTGAATTTGGAAACAGTTTTGGGGACTGGCTTTTATACATAGGAGCAAAAAACGAAGACGGTACCTTTTCCAAGGTATTTTTGTTTAACAAAAAACAGGAAGAAGAGATACTCATTGCTGCAAAAAAAGCCAAAGTTATTAACGATTCGGGAATTTTACGTCTTCAGTTAATGGATGGAGAGGGTTACAGTTATTCAAAAGAAAAATTTTCTCAGATAAATTTCCAAGAGATGCTTATCAACGATACGCTCAAAGCAGACTTGACCACCTATGAACAACCCTTGCAGTACTGGCTCTCAAAAGAGAATGCCGGGAGAAAAAAACATATCTTCATTAAAGACACCTTGCTGAGTCTCTTTCCGATGATAACACTTTTTTTAATCGCAAGCATCGGTATAGTTCAGGTAAGACATCAGAAGTCTAAAGTCTATTTATATCTCTTTGTAAGCATAGTTTTATTTTATGGGATGACAATAGGTTTGGAAAAAATGTTTCAATACTATACGATTCCTGTTGTTGCACTTTCATGGCTGATAATAACATATGCCATCTATAGAAAAACCATCGTCAATAAGTTTTAATTCACATGAGAGCAGCATTGCATTTAGCCTATAACGGCACTCATTTTTTTGGTTCTCAAACACAAAAAGAGACATCTGATACAGTCCTTGGCGAGCTTGAAAATGTTTTGAAAAAACTGGGAATTGAACAGAAAGTCGTGGCAAGCGGGCGAACTGACAAAGGCGTCCATGCTACTATGCAGGTCTGTCATATAGATTTACCGCCCTACTGGGATGATATGGAAAAACTCAAAAAAGTTCTCAATAAAATGCTCTGTGATGCTTTACATGTAAAAAGAATCATACATGTAAAGGATGATTTTCATGCACGATACAGTGCAAAAAAAAGAAGCTACCGTTACATCATTAAAACAAAACAGAAAAATCCTTTTGAAAGTGATTTTGTTACTTTTTTAGAGGATGTAAACCTGCAACAGATACAGCAAAACATCGCTCTTTTTGTCGGAGAGCATGATTTCAGACAGTTTATGAAAACAGGCAGTGACGTAAAATCTACTACAAGAATTATATACAGAGCTTTTGCCTATCAGCACAAAGACTACATTGTTTTATACTTTGAGGCCAACGGATTTTTGCGCAGCCAAATCAGACTGATGGTCGGTGCACTTTTGACACTCACTAAAGATGCAATACAAGCACAGCTCAACTGCACCCAAAAGTACAAAATCAAACCGGCACCTCCAAACGGGCTTTATCTTGCAAAAATCAAATACTAGACTTCCTTCGGTTTCACGCTCCAGATAAATACAAGCGGTATAAACAGCAGAGTCAAAAAGGTACCTACAATCAAACCGCCAATTGCTACCGTTCCAAGCGGTGCCAAACGCTCCAACCCAATGGCAGATCCAAGCGCGACAGGCAGCATACCGGCAGAAGTTGCAAACGCTGTCATAAGAACAGGCCGCGTTCGTATCTTGATGCTTTCAACCATTGCTTCAAAAGTACTGTATCCTTCTTTCATCTTTTCGAGTGCAAAATGGATTAGAAGGATCGCATTGTTGACGATAATACCACTCAAGAGAATGAATCCCATCATTGCCGGCATAGAGGTATGGTAGTGCATAAGAAGCATCATCCACGAAGCTCCTATAATGGTAAGCGGTATCGAAAAGACTATCATCATTGAAATTTTTACAGAGTTGAACATGGCGATGAGGGTAAAAAGTATCAATATAACTGCAAAACCGATGGCCCCTACCATTCTTCCTGCAGAGTTTTTAAACTGTTTTATATCTCCCGTCTGCTCCATTGTTACACCATCGGGCAATACTTTACCCGCAAAGGCTTTATCAAAGTTTGCCATTATATGAGAAATCGCCGCCTTTTCCCGAAAACCGTACACATTCAGAGTATATTGCAATCCTTCTCTTGTAATCAGAGATGGCTCCTGCACCATTGTGATCTTTACCATATCACGCAAAGGTATTTTTCCTCTTTTTGTCGTAACAAGATAGTCTTTAATCTCTTCAATACTTTCTCTCTTTTTCTTGTCTACCCATACTCTTATGCCAAAATCCGCACTGTTTTGCAGATAAAATGAGGCTGCTTTTGCCCCGCGTACAAAGAGTTGGAGTTGTTTGGCTATCTCTTCGTTGCTTAAACCGTAATAGGCAGCTTTTTTCTCGTCTATACTGAATTCATAAACTCTTTTGCTCGCAAGCCAGGTTCTTGAAACACTGACGACCCCGCCTGTATGTTGCATTGCATCCGCAACAATGTCACCGGCCTTTTGCAGTTTTGTCACATCATCGCTGTAGAGTGTTACATCAACATTTGCACGAAGACTCGCAATCGCTGTTGCACCATAATCTACAACATCCACACTGTTTACATTTTTTATTTTATTCAGTGCTTCACGCAGTTTGCGTTCTATCTGCCAGATACTCTCTTTTCTTTTGTATCTGTCTACATAGGTTGCCGATATGCTGATGTGGTCTATAGAACTGCCGCTTCCTATACTCATAACACCCGCTTCGCTTCCAATGGCACTTGAAAGATACAAAAGTTCTCCCTGTTTTGTTATGATTTTGTTTGCCTCTTCTACTACTTTTTTACTCGCTTCTATAGGCAGATTCGGATCCACTGTGATGCTGATTCTTACTCCTCCTGTATCCATAGGCGGCATCAGTTCCTGTCCGACAGTTGGCATAACACCTTTGACACTTGTAAAAAAGAGCAGAAAAAGTACCGTCACATACAACAATGCAATGCTTTTTTTCTTTGCACCCAAAGAGACGGCACGCACAAAAAAATCGGCGATTGCACTGCTGAATCCTCCTGTGATTTTTTCAAAAAAAGCTTCGCTCTTTAAAACAAAAGGAGATTTGATGGTAAGAATTTTCAGTGACAACAGAGGCACAGCTGTTATAGATATAACATACGAAGCTGCCAGTGCCAAAAGCAGTGTTGCTACAAGCGGTTGGAAAATTGTCTGCGGATATCCTCCTACAAAAAGCATAGGAGAGAGGGCTATCATCGTTGTGATCGTTCCGCTCAAATCTGCAAACATAATCTCTTTGGTTCCGTTATAGACAGCTTTGTGTATCTCATCATGGAGTTCTCTGTAATGCCTTTCAATGTTTTCCATCACGACTACAGCATCATCCAAAAGAAGTCCCAGTGCCAATATAATGGCGGTAAGCGTGACAACATTAAACTCTATATCCATAATCCACATAAGGGCTATAGTGGTAGCATAAACAAGTGGAATGGTAACCAAAACAACCAAAACTTGACGAAAAGATGCCAAAAAGAAAAAAACAACAAGCGTCGACATAATGATGGCATCGCGCAAAGATTCAAACATATTGTTTGTACTTTGCACTATAGTGTCTTTTTGCGTATCGGTAATTACAAAAGAGAGATTTTTATATTTGTTTTGCAGTTTTTGTATCTCTTTCTCTACTCGTGCGATTGTTCTTATTACATCAGCATTACCGGTTCTCTGTACAGCAATGGCGATAGCATTTTTTGAATTTCCATAGTATTCGGCACTGTTGTCATAATGTCCAAAATAGACTTTTGCAATATCTTGCAGTTGTATCTCTTTGGTAATACTGACTTTTTTCAGCTTGGCTACAGTATCACGTTTTCCCTGGGCCCGCAAAAGATATCTTTTGTCTTTTCCTGTAATAAATCCAATAGCAAAGTCATTATCATTTGCCCGTAATTTGGCAACAACCAGGGCTATATCAAGATTGTAGCGCTCAAGTTTTTCTTTATCGACGATAACCTCTATCTCTTTTTCATAGCCGCCAAATACATCCACATTGGCAACACCCTGTACTTTAATAAGCTTATGCTTTATCTGTGTTTGCACAATTTGCCTGATATCTTCCAAAGAGACATTTCCCTCTTTTGCACTGACTGCATATGTCACTATCGGGGCAGTTGCTTCTGTTATTTTTATAATCTGGGGATTTAAAATGGATGCAGGCAGTTTGGCCCTGATTTTATCAAGCGCATTGGAGACATCACTTGTAGCACTGTCAATATTTTTTGTATACTCAAACTCGGCAGAAATCACACTCACTTCATCAATGGTTGTTGAGTAGACTCTTCTTATTTTGTCCAGTGTATACAGCTCCTCTTCCACAGGAATGGAAACATTTGCCGCCAAACCTTTCGCTGATTCTCCCGGTTCTACAATTACCACAGCTACAGTTGGATAATTGGAATCCGGAAAAAGTTTTCTGTCTATTTTGTTGTACCCGACAAGGCCCAAAAATAAAAACAGTGCCAAAAATGAAATAATAAAATAGGGTCTTGAAAGTAAAAAATCCACTATGGAAAAACTATTTTTCATGCGTCTGCGCCTTGTCGATTATTATCTTTCCATAGGCTGGAAGCATAGAAAGTTTTGCTTCAGAACCCAGAGCCACTCTATACTTTGGACATGGAGATACGACAGCCGCTCTGTTGTCTTCCAAAAGCAGGTCAACGGCAAGTTTTGAAAATTTGCCTTCTTTGTATTGCATTACATATACACCCTCTTGTGTATGCAAAAGTGCATTTAAAGGAACACTGCATCCCTTTGCATTTGCAATTTCAACGTTGATATGAACAAAAGATTTGTTTGCAAAATCTATGCGTTTTTGCAGTGTGACTTCGGCAACGAGCAGAGCATTTTTTGCATCATCATAAACCTTGCTGACTCTTCCTATCAAGCTTTTTTGCAGGTAAACCTTTTGTCCTTTGGCTATTGGTATCTGATTTTGGGAAAAAGAAAAAGTCAGCTTTTGCTTCTGTGTATTGAGCGTGACAACAGGTTTTCCTGCCGGAGCGATGGACCCTTCATCCAGGAGTTTAGAGCCGATAACACCGTCAAAAGGGGCTACAAGATTCAGGTAATTCAACTGTACCTTTGTTTGTGTTATTTTTGCCTCCGTCGATTTGACAGCTGAACGTTTTGTCTGATACTTTGCATTCGAAGCATCAAGTATCTCTTTGGAAACAGCTTCGATTGCATAAAGCTTTTTATTTCTTTGCAAAATATCCTGAGCATTTTTTAAATCAAGCATAAATGCTTTTTTCTGTGCTTTGAGTGATGCAAGATTTGCTAAAATATCCTTATCATCAAGCGTCACTAAAAGTTCCCCTTTTTTTACTTTGTCATTTTCATGCACATATATTTTTTTGATATTTGCTGTAAATTTTGAAGCAATATCTGCCTGCTTCAAAGAAAACACCTCTGCCAAAAACTCTCTCGTACGAGAAACATTTTTCTCCTTTGCTACAGTTGTCTCTACACTTTTACTATACTCTTTTGCTGCAGGCAAAGCAGCCACATGTTCTTTTTGTTTTTTCAAAAAAATTCCTGCGCCTGCTACTAAAATCACACCAAAAATAATTAATACAGTTTTTTTCATCTACTTCACTTCCTTTTCTAAAAGATATTCTTTATAGTATTTCGCCTTTTGATACCCGTATTTTGCTTCTGTCATTTGGGCATAGACCAGCTCTTTTTTTGCCTGTGTATCCAACAAATCCACAAGGGAAAGTGCATTGTTTTCATACTTGATCTGTTGGGCTTTTTCTATCTCCTGCAAAAGTTCATACTGGCTTTGCAAAGCTGTATAGTCTGCCTGTGCGATTTCTATTTTGGAATTTGCAATTTTTAAATTTTTTTCCAACTCCAACCGTGTTATGCTTTTGTCTATTTTTGACTGCATCAGAGCAATCTTTTCTTTGGCCACATCTGCACTTTTTGCTCCGAAATCATAAAGATTCCACTGCAGGTGCAAACCTATCTGCCATACATTTTCACTGTTAAAGTCATTTTTGTTTAAATATGTCACACCTGTCTGAGCAAAAGTATTTGTCGTTGCATTGGGCCCCATACTGTAGCCGTAATATGCACTGAAATCCACCTTTGGATAGTACAGTGCCTCTGCGGTACGGACTCTTTTTTGTGCTATATTGCTTTTTAGTGCAGCAATTTTTAATCGGCTTAAGCTTTTAAGGTCCGGTTCGCCTTCTTGCAAGCCCTCAAAAGTGACACTGACCTCTTCTGCTTTGTCAAATTTGTCCGAGGCAATCATTTGCGAAAGAGAAGCTTTTAAAATTGCTATATTGGAGGTTATCTTATTTTTATTTGCCACTGCTTCCACATAGGCATTTTTTGCCTCCAGCATGTCAAGTTTTGATTTTCCTCCAAGCTTATATGCTTTTTGTATATACATGTAAAGACTCTTTTTTGCCTCTATATACTTTTTTTGTGCTTTGAGCTGCTCCTGCAGTGATAAAAGAGAGAGATAAATATTTTCTACATTGTAAATGAGCTCTGCTTTTGCAAGTTTTATTTTAAAAAGACTGTTTTTATATGCCAAATCCGATATTTTATAGCTGTTTTGTTTGGCAAATCCGTCAAAAAGCGTCACATTGTAAGAGATACCCGTAGAGACCAAATCATTTGTTGTCGGCATCTCATAGGCACCTGTTGGAGAAGAAACGATTTGCATTGGTGTTAACGGCACCAGTGTTCGTGCATTGTTATAATGGTCATAATTGAGGGTAGCATCAAATCGACCAAGGTTCTGTGCCTGCTTTATACGCCTGTTTTTTTGTGAAACCTCTTTATCCAAAAAGATTTTTTTCAAAGAGTTATTGTGCTGTAATGCCTCATCTATTGTCTCCTGCAGACTCATCGCTTGCAGCGAAAGAGGCAAAAGAAAACCTAAAACCAGTTTTTGTATCATGTTCATCCAGACCTTGTAAAAAATATAGCTAATTCTAACACTTTCGTATTAACTCATTGTTAAGAGGACATAATTCTGTATTGACTCTTTTTATGATATGATATAACTGATTTTTATATATGAAGGATATTTCATGCAAAAATACAGATGTACCGTATGTAATTATATTTATGATCCTGAAGCGGGTGATGAAGAGAATGGCATACCTGCAGGCACACCCTTCGAAAATTTGCCTAAGGATTGGGTATGTCCGGACTGCGGCGAACCCAAAGATGTTTTTGAACCTTTGGAAGATGAATAATCTATTCCTGCTCCTTCTGCTCATAACTGCAAATATTTTTGCGGCGCATACTAAAAATGATGCATCGCAGGATTTTATTTTTCCTAAATGGAGAGAACTGCATAAAATCAACAAAGCACTCCTGCACTCACATGACCACCATGCGGCAGTCGATATTTATACCAATGAGATTGCGACAAAACCGTATATCGAACAACAGTCGTTCTTTCCCGAGGGCTCTGTAATTTTAAAACCTTTGTATAAAAAAAACAGTAGACGAAGCTATTTGGCACGTCTTGTTGTGATGGTTAAAATGCATAAAGGGTATGATACAAAAAACAGTGACTGGTGGTACGGAGTCTATGACAAGACAGGAACAGATGTCTGGTTTGAAGGCAAGATCAAATCCTGCATCCAATGTCATGAAATTGCCAAAAAGAGCGATTACCTTTTTACCGAAAAAGTTATGGAAGAAATTGAATTTCAAGAGTAAATTTATGCTTTTCTTGCTACACTTATAAAAATTATAAATATTTCAAAAGAGAAAACAAATGTTTGAAAATGTAAAAATGCCAGAAGGCTTGAACCCTGAAGTCCTGGAACACCTGATGAATCCGAAAAATTACGGAAAACTGGATGATGCCGACGGAGTGGGTGTGGCTCTGGATGAAAAAACAAAAGAGTATGTCATCTTTTATACAAAACTTGATGACAACATCATAAAAGATGTAAAATTTGCAACAAACGGATGTCAGGATACCGTAGTTATCGGATCGATGTTTACGCAGATGATAAAAGAGAATGATTTGGACTACGCAAATACTGCTGTCGAAAAAATACATGAAAAACTGGGAAAACTCTCAGCACAGCAACTGATTTGCGCCGAGATTGTGTTTAGCGCTTTTTTGGCATCACTTCAAAATTTTGAAAACAAAAAAAACGGTGCAGATGAAGAACTGCATCTGTTTAAAATGAAAGAGAGCTGCGAAACAACTGCAACAAAAAAGGATGATGATGAAGATAAATAAAACATATCAAAAAAAACATGAACTCTGGCTTGCTGTACTTTTTGCCTCATTTGCCATAAACGATGAAACAATCAAGTCCCGTTTGTATGATTTTTCACAAATTGCCTTTCGACATATGAAATGGCTTGGCGAAGAGGCTTTGGAAACAGGAGAGGATTATAATTACGACAGAGATATGCTCTTGTATAAGCGTAATACAGTTTTTGAAGTCATTACAGCGCTCAAAAAACAAATAGAAGAGACTCAGCCATTTTATCCACAAAACATTTTAGGTGAACGCATCAAAACGGATGACGCCTATCTCTTAGAGTATCTTTCTCAAATTTTAAAAGATGAGAAAAACAATCAAGAGGTTACCGCATTTAATATGCAGCGTAAATGGGGAGACAAAAACCTTTCTCAGGAGCAAATTGACGCATTGACACTCTTTTTGTTTGAAGAGTCGTACAAAGAGTATGAGCTTATCTTAGTCTATGCCTACATGCAGGCAAGAACCAGAAACGTACTGCATTTTAATGTTTTTCAAGATTTGGTTGACGAGTCACACTTTCATCTCAAGTCATTTGGCAACATGATGGCGAAATTAGGCATTTTAGCACTTCCGAGAGAATTGCACACTATGACCTATGTCGTCAAAGATTTGGAAGAGTTTGTCAAAGACGGCATTGCCGAAGAAGAGGCTGCAAAAATTATGTGCAAAGAGTTAAGTGATGCTATCAAAGATGAAGAGCTTGCCAGGTTTTTTGATTTTATCAATTATCAGGAGAGTTATCATATTGAGTTGATGAAAAAACTTTTATAAGTTCTTTTATCTTGAAAGACGCAAAGCCCGCACTGAAGTACGGGTTCCGAATTTGAGTGCCGACTGTTTTTTTTTGCTTTCATGCCACTCTTGCCCGTACTGAAGCACGGATTCCGAAGAACTGCACACTCTCTTGGAATCGGTACTTCAGTGCCGACTGTTGCTATTTCCTTGTCACTCTTGAGGCACTAAAATACCAATTCAGAAAAAACTCCTTTTTGCCCAGAGTATCCCCAGGTACTCATGAATTGCTATACTTGAAATATAAAAATAAACAGGTTTGGGAACCTGCAGATACCCTCTGAACTCACTTTTGTAATAATTTGTCGGTGCAGCTATGGGATGCATACCGAGTGAGCGAAAAAGCAGCATAGCCCGTGGCATATGTGTGGCAGAGGTTACCAGTACAAAAGGCTTATCTGTGACAAGTGTTTTGGTGAAAATTGCTTCTTCTTTTGTATCTGCCGGCTTCCCGTTTATAATCATATCTTTATATGCCACACCCAAAGCATGTGCCAGTTTTGCATTCATCGCTGCATTTGTTGTATTTGTATCTCCCTCGTATCCTGTAAAAATCAATTTTGATTCCGGCATCTTTTTATGTATGAGTATTCCTTCTAAAACTCTTTTTGTACCGGCACTGCTGATTTGGGAAGAGAGTGGCTGAGACGGATCCGTATTATGTCCGTTGCCGAGTACATGTATATATTTAACCTGCTGTTTATAATCAAATTTTGGGTACTGGTTTTCCAGATTCTGTACCAAAAAGTTTGCAAAAGGCGGATAGGAGAAAAGTAACAGTAAAAACAGGCCCGAAAAAAACAGTATTTTTGCAAAACGAATCTTCTTTACATGTAACATGTAAAGCCCGACTGCCAACAGTGTAACAATCAAGCCAAGCGGTTCTACAAAAAATGTTAGAAATTTTTTCAGATACAAACCTGCACTCATGTGATAACTTCATTGATTTTATTTGTAACACGCGGATCCCAAAACAGTTCCGTATGCGAAAGTCCTTTGAACTCTTCATAATGCACTAAATTTTTTATATGCTTTTTTAAATTTCTGGAATTTTGCAAAGGAATAAGTTCATCATCCCGACTCACAAACAAATAAGTATCGGCTTTTACATTTTCAATATAGTGCATCGTTTTGAACTTATACCGTAAAAGCTTTGCCATATAAGAAATTTTAGAATATTTTTGGCGCAAAAGCTGTCCTATGGAGTCAAAGGCCCCTATCAAAAAGAGTGCTGATACTTTATGTTTTGAAGCAACATACGCAGCAACACTTGAACCTAAAGAGTAGCCCAAAAGATAAAAATCACCATAGTTTTTCTGCACCAACTCTGCAATTTTCAGACTGTCTTGCAAAATATTTTTCTCATTTGCCACACCTTCACTTTTACCGTAACCACGATAGT
Source organism: Sulfurimonas sp. ST-27 (assembly GCF_048081595.1). Lineage (GTDB taxonomy): Bacteria > Campylobacterota > Campylobacteria > Campylobacterales > Sulfurimonadaceae > Sulfurimonas > Sulfurimonas hydrogeniphila. The sequence continues at coordinate 1,024,056 of NZ_CP182226.1, read as the reverse complement.
TAAAGACTACTATTCGTGACTTTGGATAAACCTGGGATAGCCTGTTGAGAAGGGCCACACCGTCATGACTCCGACCTACAAACATAAGCAGGGTATTTTTCGGATTTTTCGGCTCATACACAGCACCCTCAAGTTCTATACCGTCATCCATTTTCGCACTTAAAAGGGAGCAGTCTTGGCACAAACGCCTCTCTTTTATATATGTAGGACGAAAAATCATAAAATATTGCCATTGATAAAAAGCAAACAGTAATATTAAAAAAGTGAAAATTAAAAAAGCTATATAAATCATGAAAAGAATTATAGTATAATTCGCCTAATAAGTGCCAGAGGATAATAAATGCAAGTATTTGGAAAATTTTCAACAAACTTTGATATGGACTATTTAGTCGAACAGTATATGTATATCAATGAGAACGAAGATGAAAAAATCACCGTTGATGATTTAGAAAACATGCTTAAGAAAAAACGCAAAACTGTCGCAGGAACTGTTTTTTTGTATAACCCTGAAGTCAGTCCGGTCGGTTATAAAATGAGCCGTTTTTTGCAAGAAGAAGGATTTGACAAGTATGATGAATTTGTCCCTCTGAATGAAAGTCCAAAAGACTATGTTTTAAACGCAGGCTTTAAAGAACACTACAAAGGCAAACTTGTCCAGATCAGATATCTGTTTAATTATAACAGGGAAAACATCGAACCTACTCCTATTTTAGAAGAGTTTGATGCTGACCTGGACAAAATCACCTCTTCTCAGCTTACACGATATGACAAGCAGCTGAACTATATTGATATACCGAACATCAGACTCAGCGGAAAATTTGTCTTTTTCGGCATAGGAAACAAATACGACAGACACCACAAAGCCATCATCGCCTATGCAAGAGCACTCTCTTTACATGTAAACAAACTCGATAAAAACGTGGTCTTTATGTATGACAACAATTATGACCCGGACGAGTGTATAGAGAGAGCCTACTATCTTTCTCCTTTTGCCGGCGGAAAAGCAAGAGAGGTCCGTGCCAATGCAGTCAAAGCAATTTTCAAAACGCTCCCGCCGCAACGCGTAAAAATCTAATCTCTCTGATTATCTCTTTTTAGCCCAACGCGCAAAAAACCTTGCCGGGCTGATTCTCTCACTGATATTTTTTCCGTGCAGTATATGCTCTGTCAGTATTTTTGCCAGATACGGTGCCAAGACAAAACCGTATCCGCCGCTTCCATTTATCATAAAAAGGTTTGGATAATAGACATACTCTGAATAATCAGGCTTTTTCGTATGCAAAGAGCCTTTACATGTAAGCAGTGTTTCGCTTGAAAGTACCAAAGAACCGATCATCGGCAGATAATCAAAAGAACCCGAACGCAGTCCCGTATAATCTTTTATGACTTTCACATTTTCCAACTGCATAGTTTGTGAAGCTTTTTTCAACAGCTCTGCTCTGCCCTGCTCAGCGTTGTACGCTTCTTGATTTTTTTCGGGATGATAATGCACATTATGTGTGGCACCTATGGCTATTTTTCCATTCTTTGAAGGGGAGATAGAGACATGCTGATGCACAGAACAGCAGTTTTGCGTTGTTGTTGTGACATCTATGCGATGTCCCCAAACACCACGGAGTTTGATGTATGGCTCTTTGATGAGCATATCATATGCTCCTGTTGCCAACACAACATTTTTGGCGCTGTAACTTTCATTGATGACCCAATACTCATCATCAAACACCAGTGTCTCTGCTTTTTCTTGAACAAATGTCGCTCCGCAGGACATATCACTGCATACTTTTTGGGCATCGACGACACCGGCATCTATAGAAACACTCTCTCTTTTTTTTGCCTCTGCACTCAATTGCGAGTATAAATCAAGCGGAATGTTTTGCAGTGGCAGCGGTGCACTTTGTTTATATACATCCAAGCCTGCATCATCCGCTTCCTCTTTTGCAATGTGAACAAGCTGTGCTTTTGTGAAGGTTAAAGGGAAATTTTTATCGTAAAAATCATAAGAGTAGACAAAGGCTTCTTGAAGCAGCTCTTTAAGCTCGCCGGCTTTGGAAAATTTTGGAGATATAAAAGCACCTGCAGCACCGCTTCCTCCACTTGCTATGCCTTCTTTGTCCAAAAGAAGCACACGCTTACCCTCTTTTATAAATTCATACGCCACAGAGCAGCCGTTTATACCGGCTCCGATAATGGCTACATCATACATTTATATACTTACTTCTTTAATGTCGGCAATCTTCAGAATACTTTTATAGATGGATGCGACCAATGCTTTACGGTTGTTTTTCAGCTTTTCATCTTCTGCATTGACCATAACATTGTCAAAAAATGCATCCAATTCAGGTTTAAGCCCAAGGAGTGCATCCAACTCTTCTTCATAGCTTTCATAAGTTTTTGATATCACTTCTTTGTATCTTTTGTATAGTATTTTTTCAGCTTCTTCTTCAAACAGGCTTTCATCTACATGTAAATCAGCATTTAGGTCAATATCTTTCGTGATATTAGCCACACGCTTAAAAGTAGATGAGACTTCATCAAAACCTTCCGAATTGACCAAAGTATTGAGTGCTTCTATTTTTCTACCGAGTGCCAGGAGTTCTCTCTCACCGGAAGCCAAAACCGCTTCAATAATAGACGGATTGACTTTGTAATATCTTCTGATACGCTCTATAATGAAATTTTCAAGTTTTTCCAAATCAATTGCGTCATAATTTGCGGATAACTCTTTTAAAGTCTTCACAATGTCAAATTCAAAACCATATTCATTGACAATACGGATAATGCCGTTGACTGCACGACGCAAGGCAAAAGGGTCGCGAGAACCTGTCGGGATTTCATTGACAGAAAAAAGTCCAAGCAGTGTATCAAGCTTGATGCTCATCGCCACTATGGCACTCAAAGGCGCAGAAGGGAGTTCGCTCTCTTCACCCTCAGGCAGGTACTGCTCTTTTATAGCCAAGGCAACAGCCTCGTTTTCGCCTGCTTCTTTTGCATAGTAGTAGCCCATCAGTCCCTGAAGTTCTGTAAACTCATACACCATTTCACTCATCAGATCGGCCTTTGCAAGCTCTATAGCTCTTTGCAAATCCTCTTTTTTTACATCAGGCTGATACATATCATATAAAGCACTGGCAATTTTTTCTTCACGCTTTATTTTGTCCGCAACACTGCCCAAGCCTTTAAAAAAGGCAACTTTTTCCAGTCCTTTTGTACTCAAACCGTTTTTCAAGTCATTTTCATAAAAGAAAAGCGCATCTGCCAAACGAGGACGAAGCACACGCTCATTTCCGGCTATTACTTCAGAAAAATCATCTGTCAGGGCATTGGAGACAACTACAAACTTATTGATAAGTCTGCCCTCTTTGAATACAGGAAAATAACGCTGATGCTCTTTCATAGAAGTGATAATAACCTCAGGAGGCAATCGTAAAAATGCTTCATCAAACGAGCCTAACAACGCCGTCGGATTTTCCGTAATAGCAACCACTTCCGCAAAAAGATCTTCATCTATCTCAACATTGACACTGTTCTCATCTTCAATTGTTTTAATGTCGGCAAGTATTTTTTCTTCTCTTGTCTGTTGAAAAAGTGTCACACCACCATTTTTGAGTGTTTCAAAATACTCTTTTGTCCCTGTTATTTCTACAGGATTAAAATTTGCTATACGATGCACGCGTGTAGTTTTGGCGGCATCTATACCATACATGTGCATAGGAACAAGCGTATCATCTAGTTGCACATTTACCCATCGAACAGGACGAATAAAACTCTCATGCAAACTGCCCCATCGCATAGATTTGCCAAAATCAAGCGACTTGAGCCATGCATGTATAATCTCTGGCAAGAGTTCCGCCGAAGGTTTTCCTGCAACATCTTTTTTATAGTAAAGTACCTCTTTACCGCCTTTTTCTGCCGTACTGAGTTCGTCTAGTGAAACTCCGCATTTACGGGCAAATCCCTCAGCTGCTTTGGTAGGGACGCCATCTTTGTAGGCAACTGCCAAAGGCGCACCAAAAAATTCTTCTACACTGTCAGCCTGCTGCATTGGAAATTCTCTGTGCCACATTACCAAACGGCGAGGCGTATAATAAAATTCAAATTCACTCAAGAGAGCATATTTTTCTAAAATATCGGCATATTTTTTTTCAATATTCTTCATCTCTTTTAAAAGAGGAACCGCAGGAAGCTCTTCAACACCGATTTCAATTAGTAATGGTTTTAACATATTTAGACTCTTTATGTATTAATTAACGCGATTTTATCTCTTTATTGGTTAAAAACTCTTAAAATGGTTCACATATGTCTTAAATAAATTTCAGTTAGGAAATACAAGTATGCAAGAAAAAAAATCTTCTATCGACCCGAAAGACTTAATGGCAGTAGAAAGAGCGACTACCGCACTTATCGGAACCTCTATCTCCCTTATTATTCTCGGTTTTATTATTGAAAAATTTGAACTGTTTCTGCATATTATATCTGTCGAGCTAACAGGAAAAAAACATGATACCATACCGCAGTTGACACATATTGCCTTTTACAATTATCTGGGTATATTTATCACGATATGCGGCATGCTTCTGGCTGGATACACCTATAAATACTACCTCACATGGATCACACATCTGGAAAAAGGAGAAATAGATACCGACAAAAACATCTATTTTTATCTTTCATTGACAGTTTCACTTGTCGGTTTTGTACTTTTACTCAGTATGATCTTTATTTAAATAGAATCCGAGTTAAAAAGAGTGTTAAAAAAAACAAATAATCTTAGTATAAACTTAGACAAGATAAATATGCTCTGATTTATGATAATGCTAAAGATTTTATAGATACAATAACGTTAAATAAATTAACACAAGGAATTTAATATGCCAAAGATTAACAAATACGTTGACATTGACACAGTAGAAAGAGAAGCAAAGAAAGATTTAATTGACCGTCACTCACCATTCATTACCGTACCTGGTGTTGCTAAAAAAGGCGAAATGCTTGCAGTAAACGTAAAAATGGGTAACGAATATACTCACCCGGATGATTTCGATCACTACATCGAGTCTATCACTCTTTATGACGGTGACACTAAATTGGCAACGGCTACTTTTGTTCCTGGAACTTTAGGAAATGAAAAATCTCATGCTGAAGTAACTTTCAACATCAGACCGATGAAGAAAAAACTTACTCTTGTAGCACATGGTTACTGTACTAAGCACGGCATCTGGGAAAGTACGCCTGAAATCGTAGAAGTTACAGAATAACTTAAATTCTTCAGATAGAATTTTTAATTCTATCTGAGCATTTCTATCATTTTATTTAAAATCTTCACATCCAGCTGTTTACTCATTTTCGTTTTCATCAACAATAATGCTTCAAAGACTCCCATTGCTTCTTTATAGGATCTTCTGCTCGTTAACGCATCAAAAACATCACATACAGCTATAATTCTTGCTATATAAGGAATATTTTCTCCATTGAGTCCTGCAGGATACCCTGAACCGTCCATTCTTTCCTGATGATACTTGATACCCATGAGAATATCTTTGTTTTTTATTCCCAGTTTTAATCCGATGGCATAGCCAAACATCGGGTACTTTTTCATTTCAGTAAATTCTATTTCTGTCAAGCGTCCTTTTTTTTCAACAATTTCAGGATTGATTTTACTTTTTCCGATATCGTGCAAGAGTGCCGCTTCTCCCAATGCCTCAAGCATTTCTTTGGAAAATTTCAAGTAAGTGCCAAGATTTAATGCGTAAATGCAGACATTAATAGAGTGTGTCATTATTGTATACTGATGTTCAGCTATATTTATAATAGAGTCAATAGAAAAATTCTTATCTGCAACAGTTTCCACAAGCTCATATATCACATGTTTGGATGTTTTATAAGTCTCGAGATCTTCCGGATTTGAAAACAGAGTATGAAGGATAACAGTCGCTTTATGATATATTTTAGCTGCTTTTTCTTCAAAGTTTATGTATTTTTTTTGAGCATGTGCAACTCTTTGGTTGTAATATCTGAGATAATATGCCCGCTCTTTTTCATTGATATAAACAGCGTTGATATCTTTAAGCTTTTCTACATCCTCTGCAGTCACCAAAGTGCCTGCATGTTTAAAATAGTGCATCTTTTTTTCTTTCTCTGAAGGAATAAAAAGATTAAACTCAAATACTGCATTTTCTTTTATGATATCTTTGTCTATTGAAATATATTTAGTTGACTTCAAACATACTGCCTGTTATTATAAATTTAATTTCACAGATGGTTCATCTATATAAAATCCTTGTGAATAGTCTATACCCAATTCACACACTCTGTCCATAACAACACTTGAATGCACATATTCTGCTATTGTTTTTATTCCCAGTTTTTTAGCAAACTGAACAATTGTATCGACAACAATTTTTGAAGCCTCATCCACATCAATATTTTCTATAAGTGAACCGTCGATTTTTATATAATCTGCATCAATTTTTGTTATATATGAAAAATTGGAGTAGCCGCTTCCAAAATCATCTATCGCTATTTTCGCGCCATACCTGACAACTTCACTGACAAACCTGTCTACCCTTTTAAAATCCTGCACGGCTTCTGATTCCAAAAGCTCAAATGTTACTCTTGAAGCTGCGTGAGAGTTTTTCAGTTTATTCAGGATAAAATTAAATATTTCGCTGCTCATGATGTCTTCTATGGAAAGGTTAATACTGAATTCAAACTCATTCTTTTCAAAAACAGCAAAGGATTTGTTGATTATTTTTTTTGTCACTTCATTATAAATTTTAATATTTTTAGCAATAGGAATAAACAACAAAGGAGAAAGAATCTTTCCGTTCATATCTACGAGTCTTGCCAGGCACTCGTATTTTGTAATTTCTTTCGTTTTGTTGTCACGAATCGCCTGAAAATATGGAATGATTTTGTCATTTTGCACCGCTTCGCGAACAATTGAAGAGAGTTGTAAATTACGCCGATATTCATCTTCAAAATGCATTTTGTCTTCATAAATCCAAAAGGGAACACCCTTTTTCTTTGCATACATCAAGGCCATGGAAACTTTGGAAAAAATATTATTGTTTATTCTGTCTGATGACGATGCTAAAGTAAAATCAACAAAAATTTGTGTTTCCTGATAAGTGACTTTTATGTTTTTTATCTTTTCGTAAAGTTCACTCAGGTAACTCTTTAAATGATAAAAACCAAGATTTTCATCCAGTGAAATGGCAAATTCTGCACCTGAAAGACGATAAACCTGATTTGGCGAAAGGACTTTTTTTAAGTATTTTCCGACATATTCCAAAACATAATCGCCAACTACAAATCCGTAAAAATTATTGATTGTCTGAAAATTATCAATTTTCAAGAGAATCAAACCGCACTGCTCACAGTTTTCCAGGTCTTTGCGAAGTTGATACAAGTTTGGAAGATTAGTCAGGTGGTCTGTAAAATAACGTTTAAAAAGTTCTCTCCTGTACTCTTGAATACTCAAATTTTTGCTTGAATGGTCTTTATAAAGCTCTTTGAGCACTTCATCACTTATATGCTCTGTATCATCCGTATCTATCGTAAAAACTACAACAGAAGTTTTTTGCTTGTCATCATGCTTTAAAAGTACTATTTTTGCATCCGGTACTGTCTTGTTGATCTCTCGTACTAAAGTTTGAACCAATACAGTATTGTGTATATATGAGAGGATATGAATCAATACTTTATGTTTCGCCAAAAGCCCAATTTCATATATTACATCTGGAACTTCAGCGGATGAACTTAATGTAAAATTTTCAACTTCAAAAGTATCACTATTCATACTGTCTTTGCCTTTATACCTGTGTTTCATATGTATAATAACATATTTTTAATCCATAAAGTAGAATTTAACCGCAGTTTGACTATACTCTTGTCATATTTTCAGAAATGGTGGCAGTATTGAAATCCTATCAAAATCTTGTTTTACTTCAAAACCTGTACCGCTTAAAAGCTATCGGTTTTGAATATATAGAACACTTTAATATAAATGATAAAACAAACTATGAAACGCCAACAACATTAGCGGCTCTGTCTCAAAATATATCCTCATGTCATCTGTGTGATTTGAGCAAATCAAGAACGCAAAGTATGAGCGGATACGGAAATCGGAATGCAAGCTTGTTTATAATAGATTTCAGTGTTTCACAGGCACAGGACCGTGCAAATGCATACTATACAGGACGATCCGGAGAAACATTAAAAAATATGATAGAAAAAGTTGTACATCTCAGTATAGAAGATGTTTTTATAACACATGCTGTCAAATGCAAACCCCTGCAATCAAACAAGCCTTCTGCCTCCGAATTCAATTCCTGTAAAAATTATCTGTTTTCTCAGCTGGATTTTATAAAGCCAAAGGTCATTGTAACACTTGGAGAAGATGCCTATATTCACCTGACAGGTGATGTGAATTTTGAAAATGTAAGAGGGCATGTTATAGACTACAAAGAGTATAAACTCATCCCTGTTTATCATCCCCAGTATCTTTTGAGAAACCCCGAGTTGAAAAAAATCACATTAAATGATCTAAAAACCATAAAGAGTTGCCTATGAAAAAACTACTATTTCTGCTTGCGCCCTGTATCATTTTTGCACAAAGTTTTATGATATCCAATATTCCTATTCCAAAGATATATATTCAGGACCTTGACCCTTATACATGTAACGACAAATGTATGAAAGAGCTTTTACAAAACGGACAGATATTCTCTTTTCTCTCCCATGCAAACAAGAAACTGACAGACAAAGAGTTGGATGAGGCACGCATTATTAACATTGCCGTACTCAATCTTGGCGCATCAAACGCCGGCATGAAATTAAAAATAGCCCTGCTCCTGCCTTACAAGAAAATAGGAAAATACGCATCCACCACCACAAATGCGGCTTTTGCCTATCTGATGACAAAAAGTAACTCTTTTATGCTCAAAAGCTACAAAATTCCGACAGAAAACAGATCAGATTTGCAAGAAGCTCTGACGCAAATAGAATCAGATGGATTTGAGTATGTCATAGCACCGCTTACAGCACAGGGAGTAAACAACATTATTGAGATTGATCCAAATGTAAATATATATTTTCCTACTATGAACAAAAAAGATGTTCATACTGTCTCCTCTTCTCTTGTTTTTGGAGGTATTGACTACAAACAGCAAAGCAAAATGCTACTTCATGAAGCAGTTTCACCTCTGGTTATTTTTTCTGACAAGTCACAGACAGGCAGAAAGTTGGCATTTTATCAAGAAGACGAGTTTTTGCACCCTTGCGCTGATATAAATGATACTATGTATTATAATGATGAAATCAGTGTTTATAACGAAGATGTCAATCTTTCAGAAGAAAAAAAAGTATTTACCTATTTTATTTCACGAAGAACAACCAATCTTGAAAGATATTTAAAAGAAAATAAAGACATTGTCAATGCTTCATTTTTTGTCAATACCCCAATCATCAAAACAGGAATGATATTATCACAACTGACACTTTACGATGTAAATGCTACAAACATCCTCTCAACACAGATTAATTATGACCCATTGCTGCTCTCTATGACGCAGTACAATGACAGAAAAAACATGATTGTAGCAAATTCTATAACCAAAGATAATAATATTTTGATTGAGACAAATTCGCTGTTGGGAAATGACATTGTGTATGACTGGATTAACTACACTACAACTGTCGGAATAGATTACTTTTATGCACAAATCACCGGTGAAGAAAGAGAATACAATATCAACCTTCTGGACAATCAAATGATGTATGATATAGAACTTTTACGCCCTGGAATATCGAGATTTTTCAAATATATTCCAGACGAGTAGTGTCAAGAACATTACTCCCATGCCTCCTTCACTTACTATCACTGCATTTTCAAAACCGTAATTTTTCCAAATATACCCTATAACAATTGCTCCCAAAGCACTAAAAACAGCAATGCCGCCATAAAAAATACCGTAAACAAATCCTTTGGAATTTGCATATTCAGAAATGTATGCACGGGTAGCATTTAAACTAAAAACAGTAAATAGACCCAAAAAAGCAAATGCCAGCCATAGATTTATATTTAACATAGATATAGAGACAATACCAAAAATAAAAGAAAGCAACAACACTCTGATAACACCTATCTTGTCACTCAAAACTCCGCCATAATAACTCATAAGAGTCTGTACAGCCGTCAGCATCATTACAAGAAGCGGAATAGTTGCCAAAGAAAAACCCTCATTTCTCGCCTTTAAAATAAAAAACTGGTCACTCATGATAAAAAACAAAAATCCGAAATAGATAAACAGGACCGGAAGTAACTTATAATCCTCCTTGTTAATAACCTGCTTATCTTTTTTTATCTTTTTTGGTGCATCTTTTACAAGAAAGACTACTATGGCAACCGCAATCAACCCTGGTATGATCGTCAGTTCAAAAATGAATCTTATTGATTTTTCATCTTGCGCAATAAACATAAAAATGACAAAAATTAAAAATGCTCCACTCAATTCTCCGGCAATATCGAGCATTTTATGAAAACCAAAAGTTCTGCCATGCGCATTGTTTTTAACATAACTGCTGATAAGCGAGTCTTTTGAAGCACTTCGTATGGCTTTACCCATTCTCTCTACCCCCTGCAATAATGCGACACTTATAAAACTGTGTGAAAAACCCAACAATGGTTTAGAAACAGTCGATAAAAGATACCCTGCAACAAGAAACGGTTTCACTATTTGATATTTATCACTTAAATATCCAAAAAGAATTCGAAAAGCATAGGATATAAATGTTGCAATAGCGATAATAATTCCAAGCTTATCAACCCCTTCATTCAAAACATAGACGACAAAAACAGGTAAAAGAGTAGTAACCATGTTTGATGACATATCTGTAAAAAAACTGACCCAGCCTATATATACTACATTTTTATCTATACTTTTCATATAATTTCCTAAAATAAAGAGAGAATGAGTTCTTTGCTTTCATTATCTAATTTCTGTACTTTCCCATCAAAATCAATATATACCAAAAGAATTTCCAATTCAAATATTTTTTCATTTTCTTTATAAATTTCCTGACTCAGTGTAAAGGAAGCTGCTTTCATTGTAACAAGTTTTGTATATATCTCAAGCATATCACCAAGTTTAGCACTTTTATAAAAATCTGCGGTAACTTTACGGGCCACAAAATGCCCGTTTTCCAAAACTGGGGTCATACCTTTGGAAAAAAAAGTCTCACTCCGTGCCCGTTCGCAAAAATTTAAATAATTTGCATGATACACGACACCACCTGTGTCTGTATCTTCGTAATAGACTCGTATTTTCACTCAATATTCCTTCATATATGGCTAAAAAATCTCTAAAATCAGTGTTCATATTGTACTCAAAACATACACTGTTTATTATTAGAAAAGAATAGTTTCAATAATTTATCTCTTACAAAGCTATTTGGGATATAAAATATTATATTTTAAATGAAGGACAATATATGCAAGATATAAAAACACTCAATGATCTGGCACAGTTAGCTGAGTATTCTCTAATGGACAGACTTAATCCTGATCCAAATGCTACAGCAGACGGTGCAGATCATGCACCAAGACAGGTATTCAGCGGGCACTATGTTCCTGTAAAACCTACTCCTATAGAAAATCCTGTTTACATTGCGCACAGCAAAACCTTCTTTAAGGAACTTGGACTGCATGATGACTTGGCTGCATCTGAGGATTTTATACGCATGTTTTCGGGTGATACTTCACATCTAAAAGAGCCTTTGCGTCGTACCGGTTGGGCAACGGGGTATGCCCTTTCCATCTACGGTACGGAGTATTATGAACAGTGTCCTTTTAAAACAGGAAACGGGTATGGTGACGGACGCGCAATATCTGTTTTTGAAGGGGTTATAAATGGCAAACGCTGGGAAATGCAGCTCAAAGGCGGAGGAAGAACCCCTTACTGCCGTGGAGCTGACGGTCGTGCGGTACTGCGTTCAAGTGTTAGAGAATTTTTGGCACAAGAACACATGTATGCCCTCGGTGTTCCCACATCACGCTCTTTAAGTTTATATATGTCAAAAACCCAAACAGTAAGACGGCCCTGGTTTATGAACGGTTCCTATTCAAGGGATCCGGAAGTCATGATAGAAGAAAATGTTGCCATCACAACACGTGTTGCCCCCTCTTTTCTTCGTGTGGGTCAACTTGAACTTTTCGCCAGAAGGGCACGTAAAAATGAGCATCCAAAGGCGATGGAGGAACTTGAGATGCTTGTCTTGCACCTGATTGAAAGAGAATACAGTGATGTAATAGACAAAAATTTACCTCTGGAAGAAAAAACAGTGCTGCTTGCCCGTGAATTTCGCTCCCGCCTTACTTCACTTGTAGTAAACTGGATTCGTGTCGGATACTGTCAGGGAAACTTCAATGGTGACAACTGTGCTGCAGGCGGTTTTACCCTTGATTACGGTCCGTTTGGATTTATAGACATGTTTGATCCAAGCTATCAACCCTGGACGGGTGGCGGAGCACACTTTTCATTTTTGAATCAACCTCAGGCCGGGGAACAAAATTTCAAAATGTTTTGTAATGCACTTCAGCCTTTGCTCAAGGCAGATGAAAAACAGAGTAAACAATTGGATGAAATTATGAACGGTTTTTCCAAAATCATGCAGACTAAAATGATACAGATGTGGACTGCCAAACTGGGTCTAAAAACCTTTGACGCAGCCTTGTTTAACGAACTGATAACACTGATGATGGAGACTTCGGTCGATTATACCCTCTTTTTTCGTGAACTCTCTGACATACCTGATAATATTTCCGCAATTGCGAAAAGCTTTTACGGTGACTCTCTATATGATCAAAAGATTATAAAAAGCTGGACCGAGTGGTTGGAAAAATGGAAAGCAAACATTAACATTGATACTCCGGAGTCCCGCAAAAAACTCTCAAAAGAGATGAAACAAACCAATCCGAAATATATTCTCCGTGAATGGTTCCTTGTTCCGGCATACAAAAAGGCCCAGGAGGGAGATTATTCACTTATAAAAGAGCTGCAGGAAGTGATGAATGATCCCTACAGTGAACAGTCATCGGAGACAGAAGACAAATACTACAGAGAGAAGCCTGCTGAACTGTTTAATGTCGCAGGAATATCTCATGTAAGCTGTTCTTCCTAAAACTGCATCTCCACTTCTTTTTCTTTGAGTTTTTGAATGTAGAGCAGAGCATTTGTAAAGGCATACTGGTCTACTTCCTCTATGCCTGCTTCTTCACACTCTACCAAGTAATCAAAACCGTCGAGTTCAGTGTTTTGCACTTTTTTCAAATGTATTACATAGAGTAACAAGTCGGCTAAATCACTTATAGGGATTATCTCTCTGTAATTTTTGCTGCACGCACTTATATAATCGTCGCATATGCTTTCATTTGACATTAAAAGTATCCAGAGAATAATTTTATCTACCTTTTTTGGTGCATTCGCCCGAGCTGAAAAATCTTCATAAAGTGCTTTATTTTTGGCTATCTCATCAAGCTGTTCATGAACCTGTGCTGTTAAAAAATCAACTCTTTCATCTGTCAGTTTTTCATTTTTATAGCCATCCAATACTGATTCTGCAATTTGGTATGTGTGCATTGTTTTCTCTTTTCTCTTTTTTATTTTAAAGTCAAATTATACCATTCAAACAAAATATTTTTCTTGAATTTTTTGGCTATAATCGACCAAAAGAAACATTTTAAGAATAGGAGTAACAATGTATCCAAATAAAAAATTAAGAACAGGCTTTTGTATGAAAATTGAGGGTGTTTTGCTGAATCGTCCGGACTTGCATAATATTGCGGCAGAATTAGGGGTAAACCCAGGTGACGTACTTACAAAAAATCAAATCCTTACGATTTACAATACTTCTGAAACATGCCAGGAAATTATAAAGGATAACGCATTGGCAACATTTGTCGCAATGGCTCTTGATATTTCGCCCCAAAACATCACTGATATCAAAGAGGTTGTAGAAGAACCTGTAAAAATTGAATTTGATCTGAGTGATTTTGAAGACGACGAGGATGATGAATAGGTTTTACAAACCTTTCATCTTTTTTGCAAGATAATTTGCAGTCGGGTAGTCCACTGTGTTTACATGTAAGACTATCCATTCGGGTGCTCTGCGGATAAAATCAGTAATTTTTGAAACCTTTTTATAGTTTTTCCAATTTTTAAGAGCCATATTCAATTCTTCCAAAAACATGTCATGTGCAGTCTTGTGCATGTCATAGGAAGGAAAACTATACTCTTGCATCAGACGTTCTTCGTTTGCAAAGTGTTCATGAACATGCTTTACATACTCCTCGATTTTTGCTTCAAGTTCTTCGAGTGTCGCTTCCCCCCGATCGTAAGAGATCGCAAGATTATCTATTGCATTTAAAATTTTAATCTCATTTTCATGAGTTTTTTGCATCTCCTCCACATCCATATCTTCAACCTGCTCAATATATACCAATGCCATAAAAAATCCCTCTTTTTCTTTTATTATAGTAAAAAATTAAAAACAGAGCCTTAATTTAAAACAATTTTCCGATTTTTTTAAAACCGTACCAATACAGCAGCGTTCCAAGAAGAAGAACTCCGCTAAAATATGGCCACAAATCTATAAACTCCGTTCCTCTGAAAAAGATGCTCTCTGTTGCTTCTATGTAGTAGCGAAGCGGTGAAAACAAAGAGAGTGTCTGAAATACCGGGTGCATAGCATAAACAGGGGTCCATGCACCACTGAGAAAAATCAACGGCATCATAATAATGATAGAAAGCTGTGCCACCTGCATCACATTTTTGGACACAGCCGCTACAAAGAGTCCTATGCCGGCACTCGAAACAGAATACAAAAATGTCAGGAGCATAAATGCCCAAAATGAACCGTTGAGCGGTACATCAAACTGGCCAAAAAGCACAAATCCCAAAGAGAGAACAACGCCTGCCATGACAATGAGTACCTGAGAAAAACTTTTTGCCAAAATAATGATTTTGGGATTTATCGGAGTAAGCAGCATAATATCCCAGGTACCGTCCTCTTTTTCTTTGACAAAAACAATGGCCGTCAAAATGACTATCAACAGGGTTATAATTGAAAGCAGTTCTGTCAGTGCCATAAAACTGTGATTGTCAGCATTTTGATTAAAAAGTTTATGTGACTTTAATTCAAGCGGAAAGTTTACAGATTGGAAGTCAAATACAATATTTTGCAGATACATAAATGTCGTGAGGCTTTGCGATGCTGCAGTAGCATCGAGCAAAAGATTGATCTGTGCTTTTTTCCCGCTCTTGTAGTTCTTTTCAAAATCAGAGTCAAAGAGTATTCCGACCATAACTTCTTTGTTAAAAATAGCATTGGAGAGTGCTTTTTGCGAAAGAAAGGCAACCGGTGGTTTAAACTCCGGTTGATGCAACCGTGCAAGTATTTTTTGGCTTACTCCCCCTCCTGTTTTGTCAACATATCCGACAACAACATTGCGCGGTTTTATCTGTATGCCGGAACCGGCTATGTAAACATCGAGTGTAAACGAATAAAGTACAACAGCCACTAATCCTATAGAACGTAAAAAACTCAGCAGTTCTTTGGAGACAATCATTGCAAATATTCGCATTATCTCATCTCCTTTTTCAACAATAAGGTGCCGACAGTAAAAAGTCCCACAACAAACCCGACAAGTATTAACAGATACATGATAATTTTTTCAGACGCCAAACCCTGTCCTATCAAAAATGTATCATAAAGAATATGCGTATAATACATCACCGGAAACATATGCGCTTCAATATATGACTCGCCACTCATGGAAGATATCGGCATAAGCATACCAGAGTATAAAAATCCGGGAATTATGGTGATAATAATTGTCAAAACAACGGCAACAATTTGTCTGCTTGTAATGATAGAAATAAGCATACCGATAGAGAGACTGATAAGAATATAAAGTTCACTGCTGAGCCAGTAGAGCATAAAACTTCCCCGAAAAGGAACATCAAACAGATAAACTGCAAGCAAAAAAAGTATAAAAATATTCACAGAATGCAGTAAAAAAGCAGGAAAAAGTTTTGCAAGAAGGAACTCTCCTTTACTCAAAGGCGAAGCATAAAAATTAAAAATGGTCCCTTGCTCTTTCTCTTTTACTATAAGAAGTGCTGCCAAAATTGCAGGAGCCACCAAAAGCACAAGCCCTATGAGTCCTGGAACTATGGCATCTTCATCCCGCATTGCCTGATTGAAAAGCGTACGCTGATTTAACACTATAAGCCCTTTTGCAGACAAACCGCTTCTTTGTGCCACTTCGCTTGCCCCATCAAGCACACTCCCCTTGATATACCCCTCAATAGTAGTAGCCCTTGTCGGAAAAGAGGCATCCACAAAAACACCGATCTCACTCTTTTGTCCGTGTAAAAGTTGTTTTTCAAAAGAAGAGGGAATGATTAAAACTGCATCGGTTTTAGCCTGTTTTATAGAGCGCAGTGCCTCTTTTTCACTTACATGTAACACCTTTGCATTAAAGTATTTGCTATGTTCAAATTTTGAAATCAGCATTTGTGAAAATTTGCTCTGGTCATTATCAATAATCAAAATTCTTGCATGCGTTACATCCATACGGATTCCATAGCCAAAAAGCAGTACAATCATACTCGGCATCAAATATACCATCACAATCAGACGCGTTCTGTAAAGCTCCATAAATTCTTTCAATATATAGGCTTTAATGGTTATTAGTTTCATTCTCTATCCTTATAATATGTCAAGAAAATATCTTCAAAATTCTTTGCATCGGGATGTGTTTTATAAAAATTTTCTATGGTATCGTCTGCAATCTTTTTTCCCTGTTTGAGGAGTACCACTCGATCACAGTACTCCGCCTCGCTCATATAGTGTGTGGTTATCAAAATAGATATATGCCACTGCTCTTTAAGCTTTTTAAGTATCTCCCAAAATTGTGCTCTTGCAATGGTATCCACGCCGCTTGTAGGCTCATCCAAAAACAGCACAAGCGGTTCGTGCAAAAGTGCCGCAGCTATGGAAAAACGCTGGTTGACACCCAGAGGAAGCGCAGTTGGCAATTCATCCATATACTCTTTAAAGCCGAGTTCATTGGCATACTGCTCTATTCTTTTCAAGGCAGTCTTGAGAGGAATCTGATGCATATTGGCAAAATAAATCAGATTTTCTCTTACAGTCATGTCATTGTAGAGTGCAAAATGCTGACTTACATAGCCGATTTTGGACTTGAGCGTTTGACGATCATCTCCGCTGCGGATGACTTTTTCAAGCAGGGTAAGTGTGCCCTCGTCTATCGGATACAGACCCAAAAGCATTTTGATAAATGTGGTTTTTCCTGCGCCGTTTGCACCCAGAAGACCCAGAATTTCACCCCGTTTGAGTTCTATGTCTACATGGTCATTTGCCGTAAAACTGCCAAATCTTTTTGTAATGCCATATGCCTGCATCACAACAGGCGGTATTGCAATTTCTTTGTCTCGTTTTGCTATGACGACCTTAGGCAGGAGCTTTTTCTTTTGCAGCGCGTTCACAAAAAAGAGTCCCTCCAGAGTAGGTTCTGCCTGCTTTACATGTAAAGGCTGCAGCGAATATGTTCGCTTGTTAAAACCAAGGCACTCTTCTTTACATGTAACCTCTTCATAAACATACGGACGGATAGAGTCTATAAGCTCTTCATTTGTTCCGCTGGCAATGATTTCTCCTTCGTCAAAAAGAAAAATTTTGTCCATTTTGGAGGCTTCTTGCATATAAGCGGTGCTCACTAAAATTACTGTTCCTTCTTCTTTGCGTATGCTGTCCAAAATCTCCCACAGTTCCAAACGGCTCAAAGGATCCACTCCGGTTGTCGGTTCATCCAGAATAAGAAGTTTCGGACGGTGCAGCAGTGTGCAGATAAGTGAGAGTTTTTGCATCATCCCGCCACTGAGTTTACCGGCTTCTCTCTCAACAAAAGCACTCAGTCCTGCCATATGCAGCAGTTTTTCTCTATATGCAAGAAATTGTTCATCTTTTGCAACATTGCGAATATCGGCAAAAAACTCCAAATGCTCTCCTACTGTCAGAGTATCATAAAGAACAAGCCCTATTCCCTGTGGCATCAATCCGATAAAAGGTTTTACTTTTTCTGCCTCTTTGGGTGAATGGTACGCGATACCATCATAAACAATCTCACCCTCAAAACGGATAACACCGGCTACAGCATGCATAAGGGAGCTTTTACCTGCACCGTCCGCTCCTATAAAACCGATAATCTCTCCACTCTCTGCTGTGAGCGAGGCATTGTCTATGCCTGTTCTTTTTTTGTAAGAGACCCGGATATTTTTTACTTCAAGAAGAGACATCTTGTTTTAGAGTACCGGAATGTCATTGAGTGAATTTGGCAGACCTTTGCCATCAAGTGACACAACTCCCACAGCCGGTATACCGAGTTTTAACAAAGGGGCAATTGCCAGTGGTTTGAGGTGTACGGCAAACACTCTTTGAATTCTGTCTGAACGCACACTGACCTCTTTGGGCGTAAATTCCGCTTTTTGGGCAATACGCACTACTTTTGCCTGTATCGGATGATTTGGATAGGCATCAAGAAATATTACCGCTTTGTCACCCAGTTTTATTTTTCCGTTTTGCAGTGTGTCGACAAATATTTTCAGATACAACGAGTGAGGATCCAAAAGTGTGGCTACCGGCATACCAGGAGCTATTACCTCTCCCTCGTTGGCGATTTTTTCTACCGTAATTCCATCAACAGGTGAAACAAGTGTCATCTCCTGAATCATCGCTTCTATCTGTGCTTTGGATGCTTTGAGGGCTTCAATACCATCTTGCAGGGCCTGAATATTTGCGGCAATGGCAAAAAGTTTTTTCTGTGATGCCTGCGCATCCAAAAGTGCAATACGAGCCAGAGTTACTGCTGATTTTATTTTTTTCAGCTGTTGCTGCAGTGCGGAAAGCTTTTTGTTTTCTGTATCCCTTTTGAGTTGCGCAAGTTCCAGTTTGTGCTTGTCAATACTTTTGTTTTTATACAATCGTTGAGAGCGTTTGAAATCTCTTTTTGCCTGGGCAACGACATCTTTTTGTATCAAAATATTTTTTTCAAATGCCTGTTGCGAGGCTTGGGCTGAGACAAGCTGTGCTTTTGCTTTTTTCTCCAAAAGCGGAATTGTTTTCTGTGCAATTTTTTCTTCAATTTTTTGTGCTGCGAGTTGCTGTTTTTTTGCCTGAATCTGTGCATCAAGCCCTGCTTTTTGTGCTGCAAGTTCTTTGCTCTTCAAGACACCCACAACCATTCCTTTGCTCACAGGTACACCGTCATCAACAGATATTTTTTCCAGCCTTCCTGCATATTTTGCATTGAGATTTACCAGATCACCGTCCATGCGGCCTGTCCCTTCAACCAAATTTGCAGGAAGTGTTTTTGGATGCAGTTTTTTATAGATCATTCCGCCTGCTGTAACCAATAAAACAGCTATCACAACACCCAACCAATATTTTTTCAGAACCTGCATAATCTACTCCTTATTCAGTATCACTCTGTATTTTTTTCTCATACCACTTTCGAAGCCACGCATCAATCGGATTTATCATTTTATAAATTACAGGCACAACAAGCAATGTTAGCACCATTGAACTTAAAAGACCGCCTATGATGGCTATTGCCATCGGTGCTTTTGTTTCACTTCCCAAAGAGTTGCTCAGTGCCAAAGGAAGCATCGCAAATATCATCGCAATTGTTGTCATCAAAATCGGGCGCAGTCTTTTTTCTCCCGCTTCAAGCAGTGCTGCATTGGCATCTTTTCCCCGCGCTACTGCTTCATTGGCAAAATCAACAAGCAGTACGGCATTTTTACCGACCATCCCCATAAGCAGCATAAATCCTATCATCACAAAAAGACTGAAATGCAAATGTGTCAGATACAAAGCCAGCATAACCCCGATAATACTCAGTGGCAATGCCATCATAATGATAACAGGCTGAATAAGCGACTCATACAAAATTGCCAGGATGATAAACATTAAAATTACAGACAAACCAAGAGCCACGCCAAAGGCTTTGGCTGTTTTTTCCATCTCTTCGGCAAAGCCTGTAAATTTATAGTTTACACCCGGTGGCAGCAATGTGTCTATTTTTGCACGTGTATACTTGACAGCGCCGCCCAGATCAAGCCCAAACAGATCAGAATAGATAGTCACCTGTCTTTGTCTGTTATAGTGATATATTGAAGCCAGAGACCTTGCCTTGTCAAATGTGACAAGACCGTCAAGAAAAACCAACTTTCCGTTTTTGGCTCTGAGTTGGATTTTTTTGAGATCATCTATGCTTACACGGTCCTTGTCAGGCAGTCGCAGGGTAATTTTGTACTGTTTTCCGTTTTGCTCAAAATAGGAAATTTCCAAATCACTTGAAAAGGCAATGGAGACAGCCTTTGCTATCTGTGCTGCACTAATCCCCATTCTGTTGGCATTTTCACGTACTATATTGATGTCAATCTGCGGTTTGCCTTCATCAAGATTACTGTCAATATCAACAAAGCCTTTTCTCTTCGCCAGATACTCCATCAGATTTTTTCTCGCCACATCAAGGTCAGCAAAAGAATCCGATGTCAGTACAATTTGATACGGTACACTCACCCCGGCACCTTTGATGTTCGGAATTGCCGCTGCTGTAATAAACATCTCTTTGGAAAAGGGTTTGAGCTTGTGTCGAAATTCCTGAATAATCTCTTCTTGATTCTTTTTTCTGCTGCCTTTAGGCGTAAGTTTGACATAAATGAGCGCTTTGTTTTTCTCGTGTACACTGTTATAGCCTACACTCAAGGTTGTAAAAACAACATTTTTGTCAGCTCTGATTAAATTTTCAATCACTTTGGACTCCCGTATCATTTCATCCAAACTGATGCCCGCATCGGCTCTGAGTTTTACTTCAAACTCTGCTTTATCCTCTTTTGGCAGAAAATCCATACCGATTTTCGGAAAGAGAGAAAGCGAGGCAACAAACACCCCAAGAACAAAAACAAGTGTAAAAAATTTAAAACGAAGCACAAAACTCAGTGTTGCAGCATATAATTTGTCTATACGCTGAAAAATCGGTTCTGTAATATTGTAAAACCTGCTCTCTCCTTTATGCAATACTCTTGCACTCAGACTCGGCATAAAACTCATCGCAACCGTATAGGAAATAATTACCGCAAACCCTACCGTCATCGCAAAACTTTCAAAGAATTTTCCGACAATTCCGCTCATATGCGCAACCGGAAGAAAAACAGCAAGCAACATTGCCGAAATCGCAAGAATAGCAAATGCCATCTCTTTCACACCATAGAGTGCCGCTTCAAACTTGCCCATGCCTGCTTCCATCTTTTTGTAGATATTCTCCAACACAACAATGGCATCATCTATGATAATTCCGATAGCAAGCGTTAAACCGATGAGTGTCATTTTATTCAGGTTATACCCCATCAGATTCATTAAAGCAATCGTACCCAGGATAGAAATTGGAATAGAGAGTGCCGAAACCAGCGTAATAGTAAAGTTTCTCAAAAAACCGAAGATGATAATAACTGCCAAAATTGCACCGTAAATAAGGTCAAATTTCACATCTTCAAGTGAGTGAATGATGAAAGGCGTTGTATCCTGGAGCAGTTCTACACCATATTTTTCGCCAGCCATTGTTTTTAACTGCGGCACGGCTTCTTTGACGCGTTTTACTATATCTATCGTATTTGTTCCTGAAATTTTTTGCACTTCAAGCATAACACCCGGTATACCGTTGTATGATGAGTAGCTTTTTGCATCACTCAAAGAGTCTGCTACCGTTGCCAGATCTTTGAGCCTTAAATCATCTTTTATTATAATGTCTTGGAGTTGCTTCACACTCAGAGCATCCGCTTTTGTTTTTAAGATAATCTCTTTTATTTTGGTAATAAGCTTTCCGCCACCGATTTTGACATTTTCTTCGGCAATAATATCATTAAGCTCTTTGATTGTAATGCCAAACTTGTTGAGTTTATAAATATCTGGGAAGATTTTTATCTCTCTGTCTTTGTAACCGATGATATTTATAGCACCGACACCGTTGATCTTTTGAATAGCCGGTTTTACTTTCTCATCGGCAAATACCATCAGGTTTTGCAAGGTATCTTTTTTTGCTGTTAAAAAAACATTGATAACAGGAGCCCCGCCGATATCGAGTTTACTGACAAGTGGCGTTTGTGCATCTTTTGGCAAGATAACAGCTGAGACTTTGTCTCGTACATCATTGGTCGCTTCATCAATATTGCGTTCCAGGAAGAATTTCACCATAACAACAGATGCGCCGTCACTGCTTGTGGATGTGATGCTGTCCACTCCGCCTATACGAGAGATGGCCTCTTCTATTTTTTCTGTGACCTGTGATTCTATCGTATCTGCTTCAACACCCGGATAGATTGTTTTGACTGTCACTATAGGAAAATCAACATTCGGATAGAGTGCCGAGGGCATGCTTTTAAAACTCATATAGCCAAAAATCACCAATGTAATGACATACATCAGTGTTGCAATTGGTCTGTTAATCGCTAATTTGTACATCGTTATTTTCCGTCAACCAGTATCATACCGTCACCAAAAAGCCCGACTGTAAAATCTTTTGCCTCTACTTCCGCTTTTATCTTTCTGTTGTCAAAATTTGCATACGGATAGACCTTTGAAATAACACCCTTGTATTTTTTGTTATCCCCATCGACTTTATACTCAAAGGTTTGTCCGACTTTTACAATATCATGATATTTTTGATCAAATTCCAATATCAGCTTTCTTGCATGAATACTTTGTATTTTAAAAACAGTTTTAAGCATCAAACCGCTTACAGCATCGCCTACTTCTATGCTTTTGTCATAAATGACACCTGCAAAGGGTGCTTTTAAAATAGTTTTTTCATACAAAGCCTGCTGATAGGCAACCGATGCTTTGGCATTTTCATAATTGCTGAGTATTTTGTCATATTTGCTTGCATCTATAAGCTTTTTGATTTTTTCCTGTCTTTTGAGTTCTCTTGAAGCAAACTTAAAAACTATTTGTGTTTTTTCAAGCATTGCTTTTATATCTTTGTTTCCCAGTTTTGCCAGTATTTGGTTTTGGCTCACTATAGAGCCGATATCGACATTGACTTTTTCTACAATTCCGCTCGCAGTGAAAGCCAGATTGGCACTTTTTTGTGCTGTCACATCAAATGTTGCATAAATCTTTTGCGCATAAGAGAGACTCACCAGGGTGATTAAAGCTATAAATATTTTTTTCATTTAACAAACTCCTCTAAATTTTTATTGTTGTAATAGTAATAAATGCCATAGGCTATTTCCAAATCATTGCGTGCTTTTTCATACCTTGCTTTTGCCTCTGTTTTTGCCGAGAGCGCATCAAGATAGACGACATTGTCCACTATGCCTGCATTGTATTTTTCTGTGATAGTTTTTAAAGCACTTTTTGCCGCTTTGAGTGCACTTTTTGAACTTTTAATGTTGAGTTTGGCTGTATGAATTCTCTCCTGTGCCAACTCTTGCTGCATCTGTTGCTCTTTTGATTTGTAAATAATCTGTTGATTCAGTGCATCAGCCTGCAGTTTGAGTGCCTCTTTTTGCTCTTTGAGTGTTCCAAAATCAAAAAGTCTCAAGCCGACTGTAGCCATCAGCTCATTTTGTTTGTCAAGGTAGGCAATGGGAACTCCCCCAAAAGTCGGCTTATTTTGATACCCATAAAACGAATAGGTATCTTCTATACGCAGAGTAGGATAATAATAGCTCGCAACCGTTTCGCCTAAATTTTGCAATGCTGCTTTTTTGTACCTGAGTGATTGGATACTGTCAAGGAGTCCTTCATTTTGTGCTGCTCTTTTGTCAAACTGCGAATTTTCCAAAGTGTTTATTTTTTTTCCGACTTTGAGTTCAAGTGCTTTATGCAGCGCTGTAATTTGAAATTTTGTAGATTCTATTGCATACAAAGTACTGTCGTATGCAGATTGGAGTCTGTCCACATCATCACTTGTAGCAAGATCAGCTTCATAAAAATGTCGCACTCTTTCAAGTTGTGCTTTGACTGCTTTGGAAGCTTCTATCGTTGCACCCAAAGAGGCCTGCAGACTTTTGAGATTATAATAATCCTCTGTTATGGCAAGAAGTGTCAATTTTTTTGTCTCTTTATAACTGAAAGAAGCAGATTTTCTTTCATTCTCTTTTTGTTTTTTTGTATTTGATTTCTTTCCGCCGTCATATATGTCAAACCCGATTTTCGTCCTTGCTCCGTATGTTGTTCCCGGGAAAAAAGGACTCGGTTTATCATCTCTTTTATAAAAAGCACTCACATCTACCGTAGGGAAGTAATTGCTTGCGGCACTTTGTACCTCTTTTGCTTTTGCATGTACTGCTATTTTGGAGGCATTGACAAGATTGTTATTCTCTTTTGCAAATTCCAAAAGTGATTTCAGGTCATCTCCAAACAAAAGAGCAGGGACAACAGTGAGTAAAAGTAGTTTTTTCATAATCATTTCTCCATTAAATCAAATAAAATATCTATTTGCGTATCTATTTTTTGTTTTAAATCTTCTATGGCACTTGTGGTGACACTCATAATAAAAGTACCCTGAGCAAAAGCAAAAATACCCATAACCAACTCTTTTGCTTCACTCTTTAACTCGTTTTTTTCTATGCCCTCTTCTATGATATTTTCCATCCATTTTTCATAAAGCGTATAGCATTCTGTTTGAAAAGCCACCATCTCTTCATTTGTACTGCTCAGAGCAATGGCAGTAAACTGCTTGTATATTTCACGCAGTTCCTGATCTTCATCGGCATAAAAAAAGCTAAAGAAACTTTTGACTTTTTCCCGTGTGCTTACATGTAGTGAGAGTTGTT
This sequence comes from Sulfurimonas sp. ST-27, assembly GCF_048081595.1. Classification (GTDB taxonomy): domain Bacteria; phylum Campylobacterota; class Campylobacteria; order Campylobacterales; family Sulfurimonadaceae; genus Sulfurimonas; species Sulfurimonas hydrogeniphila. Next base: position 999,133 of record NZ_CP182226.1, on the reverse strand, counting down.
TCTCTTTTCTCTTATTATGCTCCTGCATCAAAATCTCAACCAGTTCAAAGACTATCTCATCTTTGTTCTTGAAATATTCATACACAGTGCCTTTGCCTATGTTGGCAGCTTTTGCAATCTGAGAAATTGTTATATTGTTAATTCCGTCTTTAAGAATTAACGCTTTTGTTCCAAGAGCAATATCTTTTTTTTTCTGTTCTTTGTCAACTATAATTGCCAACATAACCCTCCGAAAATATTTTTGACCGACTGTCGTTCAATTATTATAGTAGTATTATTGTTAATTTTTTCTTAAGGGCAATGGAGGTACCCTGAATATATCAGACTTCGTAGAGTGTAACCCGGTTTTTTCCGTTTTTCTTGGATTTGTACAGTGCTTCATCTGCCACTTTTATCAATTTTTCCAAAGAATCCGCCATCCCGTATGCTATGCCAAAAGAAACTGTATATCTGATTTTCATATTGTTGTATGTAATGATGTTGTTTTCAAAATCTTTTCTTATTTTTTCAAAAAGTTTTTCTACATCCTCTTTGGAAATATCATCAAGAACAACGCAAAACTCTTCTCCTCCAAACCGTGCAAACAGATCATATCTTCGCAGATTTTTTTCTAAAATCTTTTTAACTTCTATGATAGCCAAGTCACCTGCATCGTGACCATAAGTATCATTAACACTCTTAAAATCGTCAATATCCATCATCACTACAGCCAGTTTGGTATGTTTTCGCAGCGCTTTGGAAAAAATTGCCCTGGCAACTTCAAAAAAATATCTTCTGTTATAAGCACCGGTCATATAATCCAGTATAGTCTGCATTTTGAGTTTCTAATTGATAATTTTTGATTTTTGATATAAAAAAACCAAATAAAGGCTCAAAAGCATTAAAAGAAAAATAGGAAAGGTATATAAAAAAGATTTAAACCAAAGAGTGTGTGCCTGTACTCTATAAACAAAGTGCAGATGTACATACGGGAGTCTTTTGACAAAAATATATTGAGAGTCTTTGTATTGCAGAGATTCTAAAGTTTCATTCATATTTTGTATGGAGAAATCCAGAAAATCATCTATCTTGTATATCTTGCTTCGGTTGAAATCCTGTATCAGATTATGGCTTGCCACTATCTGGTTCTTGTTGTTATAAATCACACTTTGATTATTAAAATAATCCAGACGTGAAAGCAGATTGTCAAAATTGTTCAATGTTATATCCACATCAAGTGTCCCCAAAAAATGATTTTTGTAATACAAAGGCTTGCCGACAGTCACCATAAGCCCTTTGCCTATGGCATCCATATACAAAGGTGTCAAAAAGAGTTTTTTTTGAGGATTGGCCTGGGGAGTTGCATCATGATAGAAAGGTTTTTTCTCAACTACAGGGGTAAACTGAAAATCTGCAGAACAAACATAAGGGTAAAGAACCGTAAAATGATTTTTGGAATAGTAATAAATCCAGGCAAAATTTTTATTTTGTTCAGCAACCAGTTGAAAAAACGGAGTGAGTTGCAGTGCCGCCTCCATCTCCTGGAGCAGTCTTTTGTCCGAAAGTGCTTTTTTGCCAAAACCCAATAAGTTTACTTCTTTGTTTTCATCCAGTGCATAGGTGCCGTTTTCATTAACATACTTTACATGTAAAGCCTCATTTGGCTTGAGATTTTCTTTATTTTTAAAAATCTGCTCTGCGGCTACATGTAAATACTCTACCGCATTGATACTCATACGCATTTTATGTTCAATACTCAATGCCATCTCATTTGCATTTCTAAAAATATTTTTCATCTGCATTCTGTTAAACTGCAAAAAAAACAGCATATTTAATAAAACAATAATAAATACAGTAATTATAAGTTTTTTATTATCCATACCTATCCATTTCGTTTGAATAAGTATATCTAATCTCACAAAAATATCAAAGTATCGTATTTTCCTGGAAACTTTTTGAAGAGACAACTTTTTTGTTTTCTATTTTCAAGATTCTGTCACACAGCGGCAGCATCGCTTCATCGTGTGTCACCATGATTACCGCCACATTCTGTTCTATAGCTATCTTTTTGAGCATTTTTACAACATCAACAGAACGCTTGGAATCAAGTGCTGCTGTCGGTTCATCTGCCAGTATAATCTGGGGTTTGTTTGCCAGAGCCCTTGCTATGGCTGCTCTTTGGTTCTGCCCGCCTGAGAGTTGTGAAGGCATAGAGTACGCCTTATCAGCAATATCAAAATACTCTAAAAGTTCCATCGCTGTTTTTTCACTCTCCTTGTCTGAGATACCATTTGCCTGTGGAACCAGAGTGATATTTTCCAAAATATTCAAGAACGGAATCAAGTAGTGTGCCTGAAAAATAAAACCGATTTTTTCGCGTCTTATTTTTCGCGTCTCTTTTGTTAACCATTCATTGTCATAGACTTTTTCTTCACCAAGCCATATTTTTCCGCTCGTCGGTTCTTCCACACAGCCGATCATCATGAGCAGTGTTGTTTTTCCGGCACCGCTTGGGGCAACAAGTGCTACAAGTTCTCCTTTGTCTACACTGAAAGATGCACCGTCCAAGACCTCAACAAGAGAATCTCCCTTGCCAAAATTCTTCACCAGATTTTCTACTCTAATTGCCTGTTTACTCATATCAACCGCCTATTGCCTGTGCAGGATCTGCTGCAATTACTTTTTTTACCCCTATTAAGGAAGCCAGTATGGATGCAATAACAACAACGATAAAAAGTGCTACAGCATCCTGCGTTTCCAATACCACTCTTTTTGGAAATTTTGTATAAATAAGATGTGCAAAAATGTTACCAGTAATAAATGCCAATACTCCCATAATGAGTGTCTCTTGTACAATCATTTTGATAATCATACTGTTTGGTATACCGATAAGCTTCATTATAGCTATCTCTTTCATTTTTTCCAGCGTCATCGTATAGATAATCAGCGCAATAATAATCGTCGACACAATTACCAAGATAACCGTAAACATTCCTATCTGTTTCGACGCCCTTTCAATAAGGTTTTGTGTCAGTATTGTCTTCTCTTGGGCAGCCGTATATACTGCTTTATGTTTCCATTTTCTTATCTGCTGTGCAATAACATCAACATCATAACCATTTTTTTTCGTTGCTATCACAGCATTGACCATGTGTGAATTCACACCGGAAACACCTCTTGCTCTGTCATTTCGTATACGGGCATTGGAATATAAAAACTGTAACTGCTGTGCATCTTTGAGACTGATATACACCAAAGGATCGCCGCCTGAGGAGACGGTTCCGTGTGTTACACCGACCACATGGTAAATATCCCGTCCTAAGCGAATAGTGTCGCCCAGTTTAAAACCTGTTTTGTCAGTGACAACCATTTCATAATGATTTCTGCGAAGTCCTCGTCCGCTTATTAAACGCTTTGGATTAACAGGGTCAATGTCACCAAAAGGATCAAATCCCACTGCAAAGACACGGACAGCGCCGTTTTTTGACGGAAGCTGCAAATTTTGAAATGTCATTCCTTCTGCTTTGTCTATTCCTTCAATAACCTTTACTGTATCTTTGAAGTCTTCATGTATCCGTGAGGATTCGGCAAAAGGACCAAGGGTATTTTCCTGTACTATCCAGAAGTCAACACCCACATCATCCAAAAGAACCTGCGCATCGATAATCATTCCTCTGTAAACACCCATCATAACAAAAACGATACCAAGCAGCATACCTACGCCTATCGCAGTAACGATAAACTTTCCAAAAGTATGGGCTATCTCTTTTTGTGCTAGATTTATCATTTGTAAATTCTCATACCTTCACTGAACGATTTTTTGGTTTTATCCGGGACCAAGAGTCCAAGAGTCGTATCCAGATTTTTCACAGCTGCTTCTTTGTCTGTTATAGCCGTTATATTTACATGTAAGAAGTGTGCATGTCCCTCTTTCTCTATCCAGACACCGGCCTTTTTATCTTTATAGACAATCAAGTAAGCAGGTATTTTAATCACATTTTTCAGTGTTTGTGTTGTAATGAGTACCTCTGCCTGTTCATTGATATAAAAGGGAGTCGGCACAGCATAAAAACTGACATCAACTTCTCGCTCTTGTGTCACAGCATCACTCTGTGCGACAATGCGGCTTACATACCCTTCAAGCTTCTTATTGCTTTGAGAACGCAATGTCACAACTGCACGCTGTCCTGTTCTGACATCTCCGCTTATCTTTTCATCTATATATGCTTTAATCCATACAGTTTTCGGGTCAACTATTTTCAGTATAGGCTGTGTCGGCAGAACATTTTGTGCAACCTCAGCCTCTTTGGCAATGACATAGCCGTCAACCGGCGCATAAATTTTATAACGTGAGAGCTTTACATGTAAAGCCTCTACAGCCTTTTGTAAACGGACCACTTCTGTTTTTGAAGAATCTATATGCGCCTGTGTTGCCTGTATATTTGCCTCAATGCTGTCCAGGTCCGCCTTGGCTTTGTCATACTCCGCCTGAGAGACAAAAGCTTTTTCTTTTAGCTTTTTATACCGTTCATAGGTCAGTTTTGCCAAAATTTTCTGTGCAGCCAGGGATTTGAGCTCTTTTTGTGTTGCTTTGAGTTCAGACTTTGCTTTGTATACCGACATTTTTGCCTCTTCAATCAACTGGGGCAGATCTACACTGTCTATAACGGCAAGCAGATCACCCTTTGCAACCCATTTTCCCTCATCTGTATTTATCTGCACAATTTTCCCGCCTGTCTGTGCGGTGATGGCATAAATATTTTTTGCTCCTACTTCTCCTATCCCAAAGACCTCTTTGTTTAAATCACCCCTAGTCGGATGCACGGTTTCAAATGTATGTTTTGGAATAAAAACTTTGTTATAAAACAGAGTTGCGGCTACCACACCCAAAACAGTAAAAATTATATATTTCATTTTTGTACTCATTTTATTTTTCCTTGTAAATAATCAATTCTGTCTATACTCAGCGTTTTTGAGTAATAGGCCTCAAGCAGTCCGAGTTCTGCCTCTAATACCAGAGAACTCGCATCCAAAACTTCTATATAGGTAGAGAGTCCCTCTTTGTATCTGCCGTCAAGCACTCTTTTTGTCTTTTTTGCCGAATCAAGCTGTGCTTTTTTTGCTGCTATGGTCTCATCATATCTGTGTATATCCAATACAAGATTGCTTATTTCTTCTTTTAAAGCGAGTATTTTTGAAGCTTTTTGCTCTTTGGCAACCTGCAGTCCTATTTTTGCATTTTGTGTCTGTGCTGTCAGTTTTCCTCCGGCATACAAAGGAATGTTCAGCACAACACCGACAAGCTGTGTATTATACAGATTTAAAGAGCTGACACGATTATACGAGGCAACGGCATCAAGCGAACCATAATGGGAGGCTCTTGCAGATTTATGCAACAAAGCATTTTTCTCTATGGTTTCATCATAGATCTTCAATTCGGTATTTCTCTCAAGTATCTCCTGTACAGTATTTTGAGTACTGTGAAACTCTTTTTTCAAAACATCAGCTTCCAGATCGATATTCTCCTCTATTGTCTCTCCCATGTAAAGAGACAAAGAATTTTTTGCTTTTGCATAAAGAGATTTTGCAATGGCCAGATTGTCTTTTGCCGCATATACCGCTGACAAAAAACGGCTTGTATCCGCTTCGGTCTTGAGTCCCTGCTGCAAAAGTGCTTTTGCCTGGGCATAATAGGCTTCTTTTACATGTAAATCCGCTTCTCGTACAGCAATCGCTTCTTTTTGGACAACCATCAATTCATACAAAGATTTTACCTTTGAAGCAAGCAATGCCTGAAAATCTTTCAAAGAAAGTTTCGAGATATCTTCATCAAGTCTGCTTGCATCTATCTGCAAACTTGTTTTGGAAAAATCCCAAATTTTCTGTTTGACATTTACTCCTATATTCCATCCTGTATCATTAATTGTATTAAACTGTCCGTTGACAGGAAAAATATAGGTCTGTGTAGGATTGTATTGCGCAGACAGATTCACCTGGGGCAGGTATTCTGCACGTGCAGATGTATACCCTGTATGCGACTGTTTTATTTTCAACGCAAAAGATTTTGCATCAGGATGGTTTTGCAGTGTTTTGTCTATACTTTCTTGTAAAGTAAGTGTTTTTCCCTGCAAAGAGAGTACCAGGAACAATAAATTTATATATGCTAACTTTTTCATACACAAAGTATAGCTTTTTCGTGTTAGCACAATGTTAAGAGCGCTTTTTTATTGAATGATTTTATACTTCCTGTTAAAAAAGTGGCCTCTTACATATCGTCCGTAGATCAGTTCAAAGAGACCGGAAATAATGATAAAGCCCATAAAAATCACAACGGCTCTCGGGTTTGATGTGTATGTATGAAAAAGCAGAGTGCAAAGCGCCAAAAAACTCAATACAGATGATGTCAGCAAAACAAAACGGTTTGCCTTGATCTCTTGAGAGAGCTTAAATGCACTGATATTGACAAGCAAAAATATCAACAAAAACCCTGCACTGCCTATAATGGCAATTTCTGTCAGATCAATGCTGTTTGCCAAAACCAGACTCAAAAGAGTGGTATACAAAACACCTTTAAACGGGACACCCGATTTTTTGCCCTCATCCATTAAAGCTCTTGGCAGCTTGCCGTCTTTTGCTATGATGTATCCGAGTCTTGCATTGCCGTAAATTGTAGCATTGATTGCAGAAAATGTCGACAACAGCGCTGCAAATGCCACAAGGGTAAAGCCCATCTGCCCCAAAGAGGGTTTTGCAGCTTCTGCCAGGGCATAATCTTTTGCCTGCATCAAAATATTTTCCGGAACATTCCCTACTGTGATGACCGCAATCAAAATATACAAGGCTATCACGATAATGACAGACGCATAAAAGGCCCGAGGCAGATTCTTATCCGGATTTTTGATATCCTGGGCAGAATTTGCTATAAGCTCGAACCCCTCATACGCAACGAAAATAATCATACCTGCTGTCACGATGGAAAGAGCAGAACCCCAATGCACAGGAGACATACGCTCTGTATCTACATAAAAAGAACCTGCCGCAATTACTAAAACCAGCAAGGCAACTTTAATAACAACGATAACAGTTTCGCTTTTACCGACAAACGAAGCACTGACCAGGTTGATAACTGCCGGGATGATGATAGAAACAACAATAAGCCCGTGATGGAGCCATTGCGACTTATGTGTAAAAAACGTTTCGCCGTAAGAGGCAAAAGCTGTGGCATATAAAGATATTGTCACCAAATAACTCAGCCACAGCATCAAATTGACACTCCCCGAGAGGATATTGTCGCCAAAGGCTTTGTCTATGAAAGTAACCGTTCCGCCCTCACTTTGATATGTTACAGAAAGTTTCGCATACGAATATGCCGTCAATATTGCTACAACACCGGCTATGGCAAAGGCAACTGCGGTTGCCCCGTGTGCCAAAGAGACCGCTTCTCCCAAAACAGCGAATATACCGCCGCCTACCATACCGCCTATACCGATTGAAATCGCGCCTAAAAGTCCTATACTTCTCATTTATCTCCTTATGAAATCTCTGTCTATTGTTTTTATTATCCTGCTGATATTTTTATCTTTTACAAAACATCTTCTCAGGGTACATGCCAAAAAATCTTTATACTCTTTTGCTTCACGCAGCAGATAAGGATATTGTACCGTTTGCAGTATTTTAGCATTTTTGAGCAAATTGTCTTTTGAACTTTTCACGACGACAACACCCAGTTTCTGCATTAAATACGCCTGTGCCAGAGCCGGTGCATTTGACTCTTCTCTTATAAGCTCTTCTTTGAGTTTTTCCATACTGCTTTGAAACAGTTTTTCGTATTCAAAAGAGGCTTTGAGCGATGTCAGTCTGATTATGTTTTGCAGCATCTTTGAAAGCGGTGATGTATAATATTTGTCATTTATACCGGCCTTTACATGTAAAGCGTCATTTGAGAGATACCATGTACCGTTTTTGTAAAACCTGTACTTTGCCTGTGCTGCCAAATACTCGGCAAAATCAAGTTTGGCAGTATCATAATCAACTTCATACCCGCTGATAAGCGCTCCAATCAAAAAACTGTAATCTTCCAGCAAAGCTTTTTGTCTGGGCACAGCTCCCTCTATGGTCTGATGATACAACTCCCCTCGCACAAACATCAGATTTTGCAAAGCTTTTAAATTTTTTTCTGCTGTGTCTGCGTATCTTTTGTCAAGAGCAGAGGCTTTGTACAGTGCTTCTATCATCATAGCGTTCCAGGCCGTGTTTATTTTTGTATCTGTAAAAGGGTATTTTTTCTTTTCTCTTACATGGTACAGCATCTCCTTAAAAGATGCAAAACCGGGAGGCCTCTTGTCTGTATCAAAATTTATATGCACGCGGTTGTTGAAGTTTCCCTCTGTGCTAAATCCCAGAGCATCCTCTATGGCGTCGGCATGAGGATTTTTTTTGAGCGCCTTGTCTATTTCATCTGGGCTGAATGTGAAGTATGCCCCCTCTTTGCCCTGGCTCTCTGCACTGCTTGCACTCCAGTAAAGATTATGATGCAAAAAGCGTTTTTGTACCATCGCTATCGTCTCTTGCACCACGCTTGCATAAAGCTTTTTATGACTTTTTTCATAAGCTCGGACATACAGACCAATAAGCTCCGCCTGCGTATAGAGCATCTTCTCAAAATGAGGAATCTCCCAGTTTGCATCCACACTGTATCTGAAAAATCCGCCGCCTACATGGTCATACAAACCCCGCAGTGCCATAGTGTCAAGCATTGCAAAAGAGTATTTTTTCAATGTTTTGTCTGCCGTTATATCCGCTATATCCATCATCAAAGCAAGTTTGGAAGCCTCGGGAAACTTTCTGCCTGTGCCAAAACCGGTATAAATATCATCAAAAGATTTTTTGAGAGAATTTTTCAGTGTAGTCAGGGAAACATTTTTGTCTTCTGTATCTGAGAGTTTTACTCTGCTTGCCACTGCCTTTTGAATCCTGTCTGTTTCTTGTCGGAGCGCTTTTTTGTCGGTATATAATTTTGACAACTTTCGTATTAAATCCGAAAATCCTTCAGAATAAAACTCTTTTTTTGGAGGAATATATCCTGTTATATAAAAAACCTCTCTTTGCGGTGTCATAAAAACACTCAGAGGCCAACCGCCGGTCCGTTTATGCACATGCGCAAAAATATTTTGGTACAAAGCATCAACCTGCGGCATCTCTTCACGATCAACTTTTACAGATATAAAATATTTGTTCAAAAGCTGTGCGATTTTTTTATTTTCAAAGGATTCTCTCGCCATCACATGACACCAGTGACAGGTGGAATAGCCAATAGAGAGAAATATAGGTTTGTCTTCTTTTTGTGCCTGCAAAAATGTTTTTTTCTTCCAGGCATGCCAGTGCACAGGATTGTTCTCATGCTGTTTTAAATAGGGTGATGTTTCGTATTGTAAATCATTTTTTGCGCATAACAGTGAAGCAACACTCAGAAACAAAAGAAATAATATTTTCATATTTTATTGTACAATAATGTTGGAAATAAAATGCTTTTAGCATGACTTGTCAGAAAAAACTAAATTTTTTTCTGTAAACTGAGTTTTTAAAGACATACAGCCCGCACTGAAGTACGGGTTCCGAAAAGCCGATTCATCGGAATCGGTACTTTAGTGCCGACTGTGCGTCTTTGCTAAATTTGAAATTATTTACAGATATATAATTATATAAACTAAGATAATTTTAATTATAAGCAACTATAATTATAAAAATACTCAAAAAGGTTTTATCATGCAGTTTTTAGATGAAGATATTTATAATGCAGTACAAAATTACCTGCCAAAAGTAAGCGAATATGTCAATTCTCACGGCGGCGGTATAGAACTTCTCGGCACAAAAGACGGTGTTGTCTACATCAAACTGACAGGTGCATGCGGAGGCTGTTCTATGAGTCTGATGACAACAAAAATGGTCGTACAAAAAAAGTTGCGTGAACTGATTCATCCCGAACTGCAGGTTGTCAATGTAGACGGAACTCCTGAAAACGAAATGCCAAAAGATGCCTACACCGGTCCAAAAAAAGAAGAGCCAACAGTTGAAAAACACGGCTTTTTGGATAATGTAAAACATATGGTAGGTCTCTAAAATGGTGGTGGATTATGCAGACAAAGCACTTACACAACGCTATCAGCTTATGGCGCAGACCATCATCCCAAGGCCAATTGCCTGGATTTGTACGCAAGATGCAAAAGGCACTCTTAACATTGCTCCTTTTAGCTATTTCATGGGGCTCAGCTCTGAACCTCCTACAATGATAGTCAGTATAGGGCATAAAAATGACGGCAGCCAAAAAGACACGCTTAAAAATCTGCGTGAACACAAAAAATGCACAATATGCATGGTAGATGAGGCACATTTACAACAGATGCATTTTAGCTCCAAAGAACTTGATAACACGCAAAGCGAAGCAGAAATTTTTGGCATTGAGACAAAAAGCATAATCAAAGACTTCCCTCCAATAGTGACTGGCATACCGAGTGCCTTTTTTTGTGAACTCTACCAGGAGATAGATCTCAAAGGCTCAAAAACCATCCCGCTTGTCGTAGAGATAAAGTCCCAGTATATTGATGATGAAATCATTACAGACAAAGAGAAACTCACGCTTGATTATGAACCGCTCGCCCGTGTCGGCAAAATCTACGCCCTGCTCGGCAAAAGAATCAATCCTCCAAAAATACCATAAATGCATGACTATATTCTCTTTGGTTCTATCACCCTTATACTCGCTACAGTCTTTTCTATGGGCGGAGCGGGTTCGGGTATAGCGCTTATTCCGATTTTACATTTTTTAGGACTTGATTTTACTGTGGCTAAAGCGGTCGGACTTTTTGCAGGAGCATCTACCACTGTGACAGCAAGCATTATGAATATCAAACGCAAAGCTGTTGAGTATGCCTTTGTCTTGCCTATTGCTGTGACAATGCTCCTTTTTGCACCTCTTGGCGCATATTCCAGCAGTTTTATCAATGAAAACATAGTCAAATTTTTCTTTATGCTCTTGCTTTTTTACTCTGCAAGCATGATGATGTTTGGCAAGAAAAAAGCTCTTTTTTCCGCCCACTCAAAACTCACACTTTTGCTTGTCGGTGCTGTGATTGGGTTTATTGCCGGACTTTTAGGTGTAGGCGGAGGCAATATCCTCATTCCGCTTTTAACTCTTCTTGGATTTGCTCCCAAAAAAGTAGCCGTTGCGGTAAGTTTTGTAGTGCCTTTTTCGGCACTCGGTTCCTTTTTTACCTATGCCAGTTATGTACCTTTGGACTGGATTCTTTTGACGGTGGTTGCTCTGTGTGCCGTCATCGGTGGCTACATTGGAAACTATCTTATGCACTTTAAACTCGAGCAGTCTCACATTAAAAAAATTATGGCAGGACTTTTGTATCTCCTGGCATTTAAAATGCTTTGGTATTTTACAGTAATCCTATAAATAATGACAATAAATATCTCTGCTTTCACTTTTGTCAGCCCTCTTCCTTAACATTCCCCTAACACAAACGTTTTATACTAACAGTAAAATTTTACATACGGAGTTTATACTATGAAAAGATTACTTATACCGACACTGTTCCTAACAGGGAGTCTTTTTGCACAAAGTGCGCAGGAGATTATTCAAGACAATGGCTGTCTCTCTTGTCACGCAGTTGCAAGCAAAAAAGCGGCTCCCGCATTTGCAGGAATAGGAATGCGAAACAAACGTTTTGAAGGTGAAAATGCGAAAGAAGTGATTATGGCAAGTATCAAAAACGGCTCTCAAGGGAAATATCCAAGATTTTCTGATACTGCTATGCCCTCGTTTGCAAATCTGACACAAGAGCAGTTAAGTACCGTAGCTGATTACATCTTGGCACAATCTTCTCAAGCAAAAGGGATGATGGGCAAAGGTGGCGGTATGGGTCGTGGACAAGGGATGGGAATGGGAGGGGGTATGTAATGCAATATCCTCAATTTTTTGATACTATTGACAAAATAGTTTTGTATGATGACTTGAGCCGGTTTTTAGGTGTAAATGACGGCATACTTGATTTTTCCTACGCCGACATTGTCAAAAGTGCAGGACATAGTTGTGCAACTGTTGCAGGGGCTTATCTCATGGCACTTGAGGGCTTAAAATCACTTTATGGCGCTGAATTGCCACAAAGAGGCTACATAAAAGTAGAACTTGCAAAAGAGCCGACTGTTGAAAATACCGGTGCTGTCGGATGCGTACTTTCAAACATTACAGGAGCAACCACAGACTATGGTTTTGGTGGCATTCCAACAGGAAAATACAATCGAAGAGGCACACTTTTTTATGGTGTAGCGATGGATGCTGATGTCTGTTTTACCCGACTAGACACAAATGAAAAAGTATATGTAACCTACACACCTCAAAAAGTTGTCAATCCTATGGCAATACTCAAAAGTGCTATAATGCCTAATGCAAAAGAAGAAGATATAAAAAGCTTTCCTCTGCGTTTTCAAGAGATGGTGAAAACTGTTTTTGAACATAAAGACGAAGTGATTACAATTACAAAAAAGGATATCTAATGTTTACAAAATCAAAATATATACTCAGCACTGCACTTTTAGGCTTACTTGTCAGTTTTGCACCTGCTTCTCAACTTGAAGCGGCTCCTGTGAAAAAAGCCAGCAAACCGTTCCTGATTCAAAACCCTGGTTTACCGCATTTAACAATGTTGGTCAAAAAAATGTGGAATTCAGAAAAGCTTGCCTTAACCAAAAAACAAAAAAAAGAACTTTTACAGGTACGCAAAGAAACCTTGCGCAGTGTTATGAATCTTAAACAGAAGATTATGCCATTAGAGCAAACAATTGTCCAACTATCACAACAGGGGGCTTCACCGCAAAAAATGAAAAAACTTGTTGATGAAGTAGCCAGATACAAAGCTCAGGCAACAATGACACATCTTAAGTGCATCTATGAGACAAAAAAGATTTTAACCTCCAAACAGTTAAAAACTCTTTTGCAAAAATAGTATAAAGATATTACAAATGAAAAAAATCTTATTAATCGGATTTGGATTATTTATTGCAATACAATTTATACCGTACGGAAGAGATCACACAAATCCGCCTGTAGTTGCTCAAGTGCAATGGGACACTCAAGAGACACAGGATCTTTTTCAAAGAGCCTGTGCAGATTGTCATTCCAATGAAACAAAATGGCCTTGGTACAGTAATATAGCACCGCTTTCATGGAGTATCTATCACCATGTTGATGAAGGTCGTGAACATTTCAATGTTTCCATGTGGGGTGTTCAGAAAAAGAACAAAGGTGATGAAGCAGCCGAAGAAGTTGAAGATGGAGAAATGCCTTTAGCATCTTATCTAATAGCACATCCAGAGGCAAGACTTACAAAAGAGGAAAAACAAGCACTTATTGCAGGGCTTAAAAATACTTTTGGAAGCGAAAAGTATGAAACGCATAAAAATGATAAAGACTAATCTTAATAGTATAAATTTATTATACGAGTACATATTTACTAATCAAAAATAGTTTCTTTATTAACGTTTTGCTAACACAAATGTGATAGAGTTGTATTTATAGATAGCAAGGAATAGTTTTTGCTTGCTATCTAAATCTAAGCTAAGGGATAGACTATGCAAGTAAGTTCAAATGGTTCAATGCAACAAATGCAGATGCAAATGAGAAAAATGGACGGTACAGGTGGTGGTCAGGGAAATGGCGGTATGAAAGATATCATGCAATCATTGTCTCAAGAAGACAGAACTGCTCTCAAAGATAAAATGAGTTCAATAGATCAGACACAAAGAGCTGATCTAATTGCACAGATGAAACAAGTAGATGCTTCAACTATGGATTCTCAGCAATATACACAAAGCTTGATGGATATTTTAAATCAAGATACTACGCAACAAAAAACAAATACAGCAAATTCAACTTTTTCTGTATATGCTTAAGTTTCTCCAGGATTTTTATGTAATAGCACTTGTTTGAGTGTTATTACATTTTATACCCATTTCTTTGAATTTTTGACAGAATTATACCGGATATATGTTCATGTGATTCTTGATAATTATACAGTGGAAAGATTTACGAAAGAAACTGAAAGTAGTTTCTTTCGTTAGATAAGAAAACTATTTTTTCTTTTTTTGAGCTTTTTTCTTTGCTTTGGATTTAGCTTTCTTTTTATCAGCTTTTTTCTTGCTCTTTTTCTTTGTATCTTTTTTCACAGCTTTCTTTTTTTGAGCTTTTTTCTTTGCCTTTTTCTTTTCAGCTTTTTTTGCCAACTTTTTCTCTAACTCTTTTTTTGTATCTTTTGCCATTGTTTGACCCTTTATGCAGTTTTTCATTACTATTAGTAATAAATTATAGCTATTATATATGATTTCAGACTACATGTCAATAAAATATAGAGTTAAGCTATAAAAGACTATACTTCCACATGACATTTATAGAATTTAAAAAACTACTTTTAGATGCGGAGATCAGCCTTCCAAAATTTTCAAAGCTTATAAAAGTCAGTGAAAAAAATATACAGGCATATAAAAAAAAAGGTGAAGTGCCTAATGCAATAGCAGTAGTAGCGCAATGTTTTGCAACAATGCATCAGAACCGTATAGATTACAAAGAACTTATCACGGCTCTTGAGCTTAAAGCAAAAACAAAAAAAGGTGCAGGGTTTGCAAAAACAAAAAAATTAGATTTATCTACTCACTCTTCGGACTAAAATAAAAACCATTCTGTGGTAATTGACCACCAATAGTTTTAGGATTGTTGTTTTTCAAAATTTCAAAGAAAAATTCCAAGTCTTTTTGTGCATCTTTTGCATTAACATCATTCAATTGAACATAGTCCAGACTGTCTGCTACAGCTTCAGGCACCAGCATTGGAATATATTTATGAACCAACTCTCCAGCTTCTTTTGGATGTGTTTTATACCATTGAAGCGCTTTTGCATACTCCTCATTGAAACGTTTGATGAGATATGGATCTTTTTTGCCAATAACCGCCATGCCGGCCTGTGGAATTTTGGCTTCAATATGAAAAACTTTTCCCCACTCTTTTTGTAAATCTGCACTTCTGTAAAGGTCAGGCGCTATAAGTTTCAACGGAAAAGAGTTTGTTTTTCTCAGTGCCATAGAGATGGCAGGCTCAGCCAAGAGTGCATGATCGACTCTGCGCATTATAAGCATCTGCATAGCATCTATCGGTGAGTTTACATAACGAAGTGTAAAGTCTTTTTTCGGATCAAGCCCCTCTCTTTTTACAATCTCTTCAAAGACAATGTCAGGCATATCGGCACGAAAAGGCATTGCTATCTCACACCCTTTGAAATCTGCAAGAGTCTTTTTGGTTTTATCTCTTGTTATCATTCCCAAAATACCCCACACAGAGACATTGAGAAGTTTTATATCTACACCTTTGTTATAAAGATTTGCTGCTACATTGGTAGGAATTGCTATAAAGTCAGCACTGCCGCGAAGTGTGAGAGCACGCAGTTCATCGGGCGATTTCCACATAATAAATTTGACATTTGTTGCCACATCGTTTAATGCACCTGTTTCAATCATCCTTAAAAGCGGGTGGCTTACAGATGCCATAGGACCGCTTAAAACCAAAGTATCTACTTTTTTTATCCCGTTTGCCTGTAGAAAAAGTACGAGAGAAACTGTCAGTAATATTTTTTTAATCATAATAAAATCTCCTTAACTGGTTTATAGATTTTATCAAAAAAGACTTTAACCACAACTGAATTTGATAATTACTTTCATTATACTTACTTTAAGCTTAATTATCATACACTTTAATATTAATTATCATTTAAAGGAGTCTTGTTTGAAATTCTTACTTAAAATACTGAAAGATTTTCCGGCTTACTTATGGAGCGGATGGGGAGCTGTTGCTTCCATTCTGCTCTTTATAGCTTTGTGGGATGTTGGCAATCAGGTATATGGCAACTTAGTGTTGCCATCACCTCTTGAAACATTTAAGACACTTTATACCATGTTGCATGACAAAGAGGTATGGGAGCAGATTGACATTACCCTCTACCGCGCTTCTGTTGGCTTTGGGCTCTCTTTGTTGTTTGGCTCTGTCTTGGGACTCATCGCCGGCTTCTTTGCAACGGCGTCTATGATGAGTCGTCCGGTTGTCACCATCCTTGTAGGCATGCCTCCAATTGCCTGGATAGTTTTGGCGATGATTTGGTTTGGAATGGGAGATGAAACAGTTATTTTTACCATCATAGTTGCTTCTTTTCCCATTATATTTGTAGGTGCCCTGCAAGGTACAAGAACACTTGACGGTACTTTAAAAGAGATGGCTGAGAGTTTTCATCTGCCATGGCACATGAAGTTTACAGATGTCTATTTTCCTCATATTTTTTCCTACATTTTTCCTGCCTGGGTAAGCGGACTTGGTATGGCCTGGAAGATTGTCATCATGGCGGAACTTTTAGCTACAAGCGATGGGCTTGGTGCTTCCTTGGCAGTGGCCAGAAGCCAGTTGGACACTCCAACGGCATTGGCGCTTGTAACCATAATGATAGGTTCGCTGATGTTTATAGAGTATATCATTTTAGAACCGATAAAAAGAGAGGTAGAGTTATGGAGAAGCTAGAAGTAAAACACTTAACACATCATTTCGGATTTACAGAGATTTTAAGAGATATAAATTTTACACTCAATAAAGGGGAGATACTCTCAATAGTAGGGCCAAGCGGAGGTGGAAAAACTACACTTCTGCATTTATGCTCCGGACTTTTGGATGTGCAGGAAGGGAGTGTTGTCAATACATTCACAAGTACTTCCTTTGCATTTCAAGAAGGAAGACTGCTTCCTTGGAAAAATGTACTTGACAATATTGCCATTGGACTCCTTGCCCGTGGTGAGAAAAAAAGTACCGCAATAGAAAAATCCAGGGCAATTGCACTGAAATTTGGACTCGAAGAAGAAGATTTTGAAAAATTTCCAAAAGATTTAAGCGGCGGAATGAAACAACGCGTCAGTTTTGCCCGTGCTTTGGTTGTCAAACCCTCTCTTCTGTTTTTGGATGAGCCCTTTTCAGCATTGGATATAGGTCTGAAAAAAGAGTTGCAAACACATCTCATAGAAATAAGTCAAAAAGAAAATATCTCTATACTTTTTATAACGCATGATATGATGGAAGCTATTCGTCTGAGTGATGAGATACTTTTACTCAAAGCCGATCCTGGACATATAGTCAAAAAATTCAGCTTTGACCTTCCTCAAGATAAAAGAGATGATGCCTTTGTGTATGAGCAGAGTGTAAAAATACTGCAAGACAAAGATATCATAGAAACATTTGAACTAAATTCTTTGGAGTTAAAATAATGCAACATAAAGAAGAAAAACTTCATGCGACGAACCACTACCTCTATTATCCTGATGAAGAGAATATTCCGCCATATTTAGCATACGGCTTTCGCCCTGTCTTTTTACTTTTGGCTCCCTATTTTATACTTTCGATGATATTGTGGGGGTTGGTTTGGAGCGGGTATTTGAGTATCCCGTTTATGGACAATATTCTTGTTTGGCATGTCTACGAGATGCTTTTTGGAGTACTTACTGCCGGAATCATGGCGTTTTTAACAACCGGTTTGCCGGAACTTTTCCCCGGAATGGTACCTTTTGTCGGCAAACGGCTCAAATATATTATGCTTTTATGGATAGCCGGTCGCGTGAGCTTTTGGTTTATAGATGTTACAGGCGTCTATCTTGCTGGATTTTTAAATCTTGCCATGCTTGCCTGGCTTATCTGGTTTGCAAAAGATGTTGTTTTAGATAAGCTCCAACGACATGCCTCTTTGGGCTACATTTTACTTGTTATTTTTGGTCTTGAGAGTTGGTTTTTTCTAACAATGGCAGAATTAGTGCAAAGTGACCCGATGAAAATTTTAAAGCTTTCCCTTGGTGCGATTGTTGTACTTGTTTTACTTGCAATGCGTCGTGTAAACATGGAAGCAGTCAATGAACTGATGGAAGACAAAGCAATTGATGATATTTATATATCACGACCGCCACTTACAAACTTGGCTATATTTTGTGTCACGCTCTTTAGTATTGTTGAATTTTTATACCCTGCAAACTCTGCACTTGGATGGATAGGATTGGCTGCCGGTGCTGCTGTTTTGGCGATTACGAGTGATTATCATCTCAAAGAGAAGTTTATACTCAATCAGCCTTATGTTATTTATCTGTTTTTGATTTTTCTTATGCTTGCTTTAGGATATGCTTTTATGGGATGGAGTATTTTGTTTAATGACGGAGTCGGTATCTCGAGTTTTAGGCATTTTATAACAGCCGGTGGGCTTGGACTTGCCTATTTAATGGTCATGATAACCATAGGATGGATTCACACGGGAAGGCATTTGACTTCAAACATTTATACCCATTTAATGGTATTTTTCATCATTATTGCTACATTGATGCGTTCACTTATACCTTTTTACGAAGCAGACGCAATGCAACTCTATTTATGGTCTGCTCTTCTTTGGAGTGTTCCGTTTATGCTTTATATCAAAGTATTTTTCGGTTTTTTGCTCAATCCAAGAGCCGATGGAATCAAAGGCTAAAAGGATTTGACGGTTTTATGTCAAGTCCGTAACCTATGTCATCGGCGGAGTTAAATTCAGCAGTTTTTTGTATTGTTCTTTTTATTTTTTTTCTTACTTTTTATCTGTTTTTATGTTTAAGGCTTTTTTATGTATCAAAGAATCTGCTGTTTTTTTTTCTTGCCGACTCTACAAGTCGTGAAGTTGGTAGAGTCCCTCATAATCAGACAAACGAATAGCCTCCATTTCATCTTCGCAGAGTTCAATATATTCCAAATCAATACCACAAATACCACAAGGCTTAAAACAAACATCACTGTGATCTGCCCCGATATTTCGTAGTTTTCTTCTTCCAACCATTCTTCTGCCTTAAATAGCACCGCTTAAAAAGTTTTTTACAACCTCATCAGCAGTTGTACCATGTTTTTGTCTGATTTTTTTTACCTTTAAACCTATGGATTCTAAAGCTTCTTTCATATTTTCACCAACAGCCTGTACTAAAATAATGTCACAATCTTTTAAAGCCTCTACATCTTTTCTATGAGAATTTGTATGCTCCTCATGTTCCATTTCTGAATGCTTATGTTCTTCATTGTGTCTGTGCGCATGATGTCCACCGTCGTGATGCTTATTTGGTACCAAATCAACCATTTTGTCATCATCATATATTGCAAAATAAGCACTTTGCCCTGTTCTTTTTACTATGGTTTGTTTGTCTTCATCTACTGCTAAAACTATTTTCATCAATATTCCTTATAATTATTATAATGTTATATTGGAATCATATAGAACATATGTGCATAATGTCAAGCCTCCTTAGCAATCCACTTACTTAATGTTTCAATATCATCATTGCTTATCTTTTCACCAAATGCCGGCATTATCGCATTTCTGTAACCTTTCCACTTTTTAGCAGAACCGTTTTTAATGCTTTGTGCTATCTGCGTAATATTTTCCTTGTATCTTTTAGCAATTTTATTAAAAGATGGTCCCACTAAATCTTTGTTTATTTTATGACAAGACAGACAGTTATGTTTTAAAGCAATTCTTTTTCCTTTTGGCATTGCATTCAACCTGTTTTGCAAATCTTGTGCTGCTGTCAAATTTTTTATTGTAAAATGTTCAAACATATATTCAGCAATCGCTTCAAGTTCATCTTGCGTAACTTTACCTTTTTGCGAAGGCATTACTCCATAAGTTCTTAAGCTCTCTTTATCACAAAAAGATTTTGAAGCACTTGGATTCACAACATAGTCTTTTACAAATTCTACAGCTTTTGGAATCTTGTCACTCTCACTGCTTGCTTTTATAAAATCTTTTATATGAAATGCAACCGCCATCATCGGCGGTGCTTTTTCATCCTGAAAAGTTTTTGGAGGCAGGTCAGTATTGTGACACTTGCTACATTTTTGCTCTAAAAGTTGTTTACCGTTAAGATTTGAATGAGATTTTGGTTCACATGCAGTAAAAAACAGTATACTAATTAAAATTATATATCTATACATTAATTATCCTTATGATTTTCATAAGTATTATATATCATTTTTGTAAATATTAAAAGCGTCTTCTGTTGCAGAACAGACCATATTTCAATAAATGTGATATAAATGTGATATATGAAAATGAAATATATGTTATAATTTAAACTTAAAATTATTATAACTATGAAAAGGATGTTGGAAAATGAATAGACTGATAAGTATTTTTGCGTTTTCTCTGCTGTTACATGTATCAGCGTCAGCGACCGAGGCATTGACACTGGATCAAGCACTACAGCTTTTGAAAGCAAAAAATCTGGAAATTAAGGCAGCCAAATTTGATGAACGCTCTGCAGAAGAGGATATTGATGCAGTGTCAGGAAAAAACTGGGGAACACTGACATTTATACAAGATGTGGCACGTTCAAATGATGCGGGAAATGTCTTTGGATTTAAACTGACTTCGCGTGAGGCAACTTTTGGGGATTTTGGTGCTCAAGAATTTATGACGAATTTAAACAATGGCGTAAATCCATATATTACACCTCCACAAAATCTAAACTATCCGGGTTACCGAAACTTTTTTCAGAGCAAACTCAAATATGAAGTGCCTCTTTTTACAGGATTTATGCTCAGTTCTTACACTGACATTATGCAAAAAGTCAAAGAACTGAAATCTTTGGACAAACACAAGATAGAAAAACAGAAAAAATATGAACTTAAAAAAAGCTTTTATGATATGGCACTGCTTGATTCTTCTATAAAAAATCTCAATAAAATTCTGGACAATATCCATATATTGGAAGAGACAACAAAAGAGATGATAGCGGTAGGCTATGCTAAAAAAGTAGATTTGCTTGAAGTACAGGCAAAAAAGGGAAATGTTGAAAGACTCTTGGTACAGATGCAGTCCAACAAAAAACTGTTATACCACTACATCAGTTTTTTACTCAATCAAAAAATTGAACATATTCAGACACCTGCAACAGAAGTGCGCATGCCACATATAAGTGATGAAGAGATTTTAGTGCGCAATATTGACCTGCAAAAAGCGGCAACAGGACTCAAAATCACAAAAGATATGCTTAAGGTCTCTCAGGCAGCCTACTATCCGACGCTTGGAGCTTTTGGAGAAGTCTCCACTGCGGACAATAGCTTTTTAGGAAATGCCGACAAACACAAAGCCTATACCATAGGTGCACGCCTGAGCTGGAACCTTTTTGACGGCGGAATCGATGCGGCAAAAATCGAAAAATCAAAAATCGAAAAACTTAAAATGCAGTCACAGCTGGAACTTGCAAAACAGGGAATTCTTTTAAAAATTGCAAAAATCCGGACACAGATAGAAGGGGTTGATGTCGAAATTGCCTCACTGAAAAAAGAACTGGAACTTGCAAATGCCATTTATGAAAATTATGAAGGCAGATATAAAGAAAAACTTGTTTCCATGAGTGATGTTATCATAAAACAGTCTGCACAGATTGAAAAGATACTGCAACTGCAGATAGCAAAGAACAAAAGAACAGAAAAAATACTTGCACTTGAAAAATTAGCAAACGGAGAAGACTAACATGAAAAAACTACTACTATTACTGGCACTGGGCGTTTCACTTTTAGCGGAGAGTTTAACACTTTCGGGAAGTGTGATTTCGGATAATCAGAAGATGATCACAAGCCGATTTATGGGTTTTGTTACCAATGTAAACACAAGCGAAGGGGAAAAGGTAAAAAAAGGCCAAATTCTTTACAGTATAGATTCACGTGAAATTGACTCGGCAAAACGTCAGGCAGAGCTTTCACTGCAAATGTATCAGAACCAGTACACGAATGTCAAACTGAACCTGGAACGCTACAAGAGACTGCTGAAAAAAGATATGGTCTCAAAATATGAAGTGGAAAATATGGAACTTGCGGCAAAAAATCTGCAGGATATGATAAACATAGCCAAAGCAAGACTCCAGGAAGTGGAAAATCAATACAAATACTTACATGTAAAGGCTCCAAACGACGGTGTTGTTGTTGCCAAAAACATCAAAGTCGGAGAGATGGCAATGCCCGGTATGCCTGCAATTGTGCTTTCGGATTTGAGTGATTTAAAAATTTCGGCAGAGATTGCGGAAAGTAATTTAAATCTCATTCATCACGGGAAAAAAGTAAAAGTGGAGATTCCTTCTGTCGGTGTCAAAACAATCGGAACGATTACGGCGATCATTCCAAATTCCAATCCGATGACGCACACATTTAAAATCAAAGTATCATTCAAGACACTGAACAAATCAGTCTACCCTGGTATGTATGCCACTGTAACCATTGACTAAAAGGGGAAAAATATGAATCATCATAAGCCATATACACCTAAAGATGTCGCAGGAAAACTGGCAAAAACATTTTTAAGAAATCCTTTGACCTCTGTTTTGGGAATTTCACTGCTTGTTATCGGTTACCTCGCCTTAATGATTATGCCTCGTGAAGAAAATCCGCAAATGGTTGTCAGTGGATCTACCGTCATAGTAGCTCTGCCGGGTGCCAATGCCAAAGAGGTAGAAAAAATCATAGTCAAACCCTTAGAACGAAAGCTCAAAGAGATTAAAGGTGTAGAACACATTTACGGCACGGCTATGGACAATGTCGGGATTGTCAATGCAGCCTTTTATATCGGAGAGAAGAAAGAAGATTCAAACCTCAAAATCTACGACAAAATCATGCAAAATGCCGACATGTTTCCAAAAGGGGCCATGAAACCGATTATCAAGCCTTTGGATATTGACATTGACATTCCCATTGTAAGTGTTGCCTTTTATTCCCATGACAAAAACATGTCTCAAACAGAACTCTATGACAAAGTCAAGCAAATCCAGCACCATATAAACGGTTTGAACAATGTTGCCGTTACAGCACTCAAAGGCGGTCACAAACACCAGTTCAACATAGAAGTGGATTTGAACAAACTCTCAGGCTATAACCTTTCTATGGGACAAATCACACAGGCTGTACAGGCAGTTTCCTATAATGTACCTGCGATTAAAAACAAAACAAAAGAGAATGAAATTGTAATGGTTGGCGTAAAAAATGCCATAGAAGATGCAAAAGATGTCGGAGACATCATTGTTGCACAGTATATGGGTTCTCCAATTTATTTGAGACAGGTTGCAAAAGTGACAAACTCTTATGATATTCAAAACTTCAAATCGGCACTTATCAGCAAACGAGAAAAAAACGGAAAATTTATGCCTTTTGAAAACCAGGTGACACTTACAGTCTCAAAACTGCAGGGAACGAATGCCGTCATTATTGCAGATGAAGTCAAAAAAGAACTGCAAAACTACAAAAGCGAACTGGACAAAAAAGGCATCAGTTATGTCATTACCAGAAATGACGGAGAACGTGCAAATGATGCAGTAAACGAACTTGTAATGCACCTGGTTTTATCTATTGTAATTATCGCGATTCTTCTTATATTTGTACTTGGCTGGAGAGAATCACTCATCGTAACCTTTACGGTTCCTGCAATTTTGGCAATTACTCTGTTTGTAGCCTATTTGAGCGGTCAGACCATTAACCGTATTACTCTTTTTGCATTTTTGCTTTCTTTGGGGCTTTTGGTTGATGCTGCTATTATTGTTATTGAAAATATTCACAGACACTACCATTCTGTCGAATCTGCCCATGAAAGCAATGATGAAATTATGATCAAGGCAACAGATGAAATCGGTGCACCGACAAATATCGCCACACTTGCCATCATTATGACAATGGTGCCTATGGCATTTGTCGGCGGTATGATGGGACAGTTCATGAAACCTATTCCTGAGAATGTTCCCGTAGCACTCATTGCTTCGCTCTTTGTAGCTTATATATTTACACCTTACCTTGCCGTGAGAATTTTAAAACGACCAAAACATGACAAAGGAGCGCATTAATGTTTAAGAAATTTGAAAAACTTGTACTACAAGGCATACAAAGTTCTGCGCAGAGAAAATTGATACTTATCGGTACATTAATAGCATTTATCATCTCTATTTTAATGATAGCACCGACTGAAATTGTCAAAGCAAAGATGTTGCCGGGAAAAAACAATGATACTTTTACCATCTATGTGAAACTGCCAACAGGCAGTTCGATACAACAGACCCAGCAAGTGACACAATGTGTCAGCAGTTATATTACTCAAGAAAAAGAAGTGCGTGATACCGAAGTATTTTTAGGCATGGGTGCACCTCTTGATTTTGCCGGACTTATTAAAGGCAGTCAGTTTAAAAACTCTGAAAATGTTGCAGAAATTGTCGTAAATATCACAAAAAAACATGACAGAGAAGAGCCTTCTTATTTGATGGTACAGCGTCTGCGTCCTGTTATTCAAGATGCTTGTGAAAAGCTCTATCCAAATACACATATCTCTTTTGTAGAACCGCCTGCCGGTCCTCCGACACTCTCGGCTATTGTTGCTGAAATATACGGTGACAATGCACAGGGCATAAGAAAGCTGGCAAAACGTGTTGAAAAAGTTTTTCAAAATACACAGGGGCTTGTTGACATTGACATTATGGAAGATGATATATACGATAGTTTTGAAATAATTGTCCATACAACAAAAATCGCAAAATCAGGTCTCACTGTCAAGCAACTCAACAATATTTTATACCTTGCTTTTGAAGGGATGGATATATCTGTAAAAAATTCAGACAAATACAGCGATCAGATTCCTCTCTTTTTACGCCTGTCGGACTCTTCAAGAAGATTTAGCAAAAAAGATTTGGATTCTGTAAAAGCAAAACTGGCTTCACTCAAACTCATGAACAACAAAGGCATGATGGTACCTGTCACGGAACTTGTTACCGTAATTCCTAAAAAATCAAATCCGATGATCATGAGTAAGGATTTGCACCAGATGACCAATGTTTTAGCCGAAACCGATATGGTTTCTCAGGTTTATCCTCTGCTTGATGCAAGAAATACAATTATCAACAGTTTTGGTGATGAATACAAAGTCGAAAAAACAGGTCTTTTTGATTTGCAACTCACAGACAAAGCAACAGGAAAAGTCTATAAACTCATTTGGGACGGTGAAATGAAAGTCACAATGGATACGTTTAGAGACCTGGGCGGTGCTTTTATTGCGGCTCTTATCCTTATCTTTTTACTGATGGTTATCTATTATAAAAGTTATACACTCAGCGGTATCATTCTTTTAGGTTCTTTTCTTTCTATCATCGGTGTCATATTCGGTCACTGGATTATGGATATTTTCACGGCAGACACCTTCTTTTTAACGGCAACATCCCTTATCGGATTTATTGCTTTAATCGGAATCAGTTCGCGTAACTCTTTACTGCTTATAGACTTTACAAAATCACTCATGAGTGAAAAGGGAATGCACAAGGCCGAAGCAATCGCCTATGCAAGTGCTACACGGGCAAAACCTATTTTCCTGACAGCCATCGCCATTATGCTCGCTTCTACACTGCTTGCAAAAGATGCCGTCTTTGGAGGACTCGGTGTTGCTCTTATATTTGGTACGGTAGCGGCAGTGGTGGCTTCACTTATCGTTGTCCCTGTTCTGCTTTACATGTCAGACTTGGAAAGCCATTTCCATTTCCATGAGAAAAAAGCCGTTTCAGTTGAAGATCCTGTCTAGTTAGACAGGATTATCAGCCTTTTTTCTATAAAAAGGTTTGAAAATCCAAACTTTTCTTCTATCCACTCAAAGGTCTTTTTTGTATAAAAAAAGACATGGGTCGGATCATTTTTATAATACCATGAAGAAAATTCTACACGCTCATCATAGATGTCTGTCATCAGATACAATTTTGCATTTTCTTTTAACATAGATTTTAAAAGTGTAAACTCTTTTGCGGGACGGTAAAAATGCTCTATCACCTCACACGAAGCAATATAATCGTATTTGTTTTCCAAAAGCTCTTTGTTTGGATGAAAATACGGATCATAAGAACGAATATCATAACCTTTTTCCTGCATGACCTTTGTAATGATTTGTGAGGTTCCTGCCCCAAAATCAAGTCCTTTCTCCTCTTTTGAAAAGTCTTTTTCAATATTTGCGGTAATGGGAGAAACAAACTTTCGATACCCTGCATCTTCGGCATTATCATCATGGAGTTCATAGCGCTCTTTTTCACTTTGTGCATCCGGCAAGTCTGTTTCATCAACAAATATTCCATGACAGACCTTACATGCAAAGTACCTTTGATTCTCTTCGTATAGCAAACCTGCACTGTTTTGGCATAAGGGACATATTTTCTTCATGCCTAATCTTAGTCTATTAGGCTTTAATAAGTAATAAATAGATAAAATCTCATTACTAAAGTTTTCGGAGCCTAGGTTTTAGCCTTTCAAGACATATAGCCCAGACTAAAGTCTCAATAACATTCGGAACCGGTACTTCAGTGCCGGCTCCCAAAGGGATACTGAACTTAAATGACATAAAAAGGAACTTTTTGCTTAATTTGCCGAATTTATTAGCATCTTTGCGTATTCTCATTGCGCCTGTGATGTTTTGGATTATACTCAATCCCCAAATTTTTACCGACAACGGGTTTGATATAACATGGAACTACTATTTTGCCTCACTTTTGTTTGTTTTGGCATCTGTGACTGATTTTTTTGACGGCTATATCGCAAGAGAATGGAATCAAATGACAATGCTCGGCGCCATCCTTGACCCGCTTGCCGATAAAATGCTCACACTTGCGGCATTTTTGGGGCTTATGGTTATGGGAGATGCTTCTCCCTGGGCAATTTACATCATTATAGTTCGTGAGCTTTTCATCACAGGACTTCGTACCGTTGCGGTCAGTGAAGGTATCAGCGTAAAAGCATCCTGGTCTGGAAAAGTAAAAACAGTAGCACAGATGATAGCCATAGGGTTTTTACTGATGCACTGGCCATATGGAGCGGCACTTCTTTGGTTTGCCGTATTTTTAACTGTTTATTCGGGCCTGGAGTATCTTTGGGGATTTAAACAAGCGATTGTAAAGGAGCACAAAGCATGAGTTGGATTGTTTCACTTTTAGTCCTCTCCGGACTTATATTTTTCCATGAGCTTGGGCATTTCACCGTAGCACGCCTGATGGGTGTCTATGTAGAAGTATTTAGCATAGGTTTTGGAAAACGTCTTTTTACTTTTCGGGCTTTTAATACAGAGTGGAGTATTTCAGCCATTCCTCTTGGCGGCTATGTCAAGATGAAAGGTCAGGATGATGCGGACCCGAGTAAAAAAAGTTACGATGCAGACAGTTACAATACAAAAACGCCTCTGCAAAAGATTTTAATTCTTTTAGCCGGTCCTGCAGCAAATTTTGTGCTTGCATTTATACTCTATTTCATTATAGCACTTGGCAATCCTCAGGTTTTAGCCCCTGTTGTGGGAACGGTTATCAAAGACTCCCCTGCCTATGTTGCGGGTCTTGAGTCCAATGATACCATTATGAGTATAAACGGCAAAAAAATCACAAGCTGGAAAGAGATGGCACAAATGATTGCAGAGGCAAAAGGCTCTGTTGCACTGCAGGTGGACAGAAACGGCTATCTGAAGCTCATAACACTCAAACCAAAACTGCAAACCGCCAAAAACATGTACGGAGAAGATGTCAAACGCAAAATGATAGGCATATCCGCTGCGGGTGTCATGCATGAACAAAAACTGGACTTCGCAGACAAATTAAAATATGCCACCGATCAGACTGTTTTTGCCTCTACTTTGATTTTTACCGGTTTGAAAAAACTCGTGATGGGGGATGTCCCGGCTTCGGAAATGGGCGGAGTTATCTCCATTGTAAAACTCACATCCGATGCAACGGCAGTAGGCTGGATGAGTGTTTTGTTTTTTGCGGCATTGATTTCTGTAAACCTCGGGGTACTGAACCTGCTCCCTATTCCGGCACTTGACGGCGGACATATCATGTTTAATTTATATGAACTCCTCTTTAGACGAGAACCGAGCGAAAAAATAGTCATTAACCTGACAATAGCCGGCTGGGTCATACTCTTCGGGCTTATGGGACTTGGAATTTTTAACGATATTAACAGATTAGTTGGCTGATAAAATTACAGCTAACTACAACTGCCCACAAATACCCCAAAATTAGGGCTTCTAAAGAACTTCTTAAACTACAAGACGCTACAATGAAATATAAATAATTACAGAAATCCCTACTTTTTAGGCTAAAAATGGCAAAAAGTAGGGATTGTGTTCAAAGGTCGTATTTATGGGTTCAAAAGCACTAAAACCACAAAAGATTAGAATCAACAACAATACGGCTTCTGGTATGTATATTCTTTTGTATGATGATGAAATTAGATTTACAAAAGACAATGAAACAAAACCGCCAAATAGAATTTATCAAATACAAATTGCAGTTGAAGCAATGTACAATCATAAAAGATGTAGAGGTAAAAAAAACTTTACTATCCATAAAGGTACAAGTATCATCAAAGCAGTTGCAGATATGCAAAAATACAAAGTCGAAATGCAAACAACGTTGCGGGAAAAAGGAACACTCAAACAAGAAAGAAAAAATTTCAAGCAGATCAACAGCAAGGACAGAAAACTATCATCTGTTTATGAAGCATGGATAAATGGAAAAAAGATTAATCAAAGTCCGACCACTGTTCGCCTTTATGATGGCTGCTATAATACACATCTTACAAAGCTCAAAAATAAAATCATTGATGATATTACCGAAGATGATATCCAAAACATTATAAATACTATGCTTAACAATGGCAAATCTCCATCAACTATAAATATGGTAAAAATGGTTATGAAGCCACTTTTAGATATTAATGATGTGCAGCTTAATTGGAAGAAAATAATATTGCCAAAAAATGATAAAAAAAGAACTTTTAAAGGAACTGATGAAGATGCAAAAAAAATAACAAAAGCACTTTTAGAATATAAACATCCTATTATGAGAGGTATATTCGCTTTTTTGCTTAGTGGCAGGAGGATAGGAGAAACATTACAACTTGAATACAAGCATATTGATTTTAATTCTGATACTTTTACGTTACCCAAGGAAATAACCAAAACAAAGACATCATCCACTTATGTTTTAACTCCCCTGCTTCTTAATGCCATAAAATCCCAAAAAACGACCACAGGAAAAATATTTGCACTCAAAAGGGATGCTGTAAACTATCATTTCCATAAAGTTATGCAAAGCATTAATGTTCACAATATGGTTATGCATGACATACGCTCAATGGTAGCAGTTGTTGCACTTAGAAACGGAGCTGACATATACGCAGTAAGTAAAATGCTCTCACATAAGCTTTTATCTACTACTGAAAAATCATACATTGGAAACGGCACGGAAAGAGCTATAGAAGCCCAAAATACTTTTTTAGCAGTTGCAGGCAACACTGGCAATGTAATAGATGTCGAAGTGAGTGATACTGACACCGAATATGAAGCACTAAAAAAAATATATCCAAATGCAACAGATGAAAAAATATATGAGATTATGGAGATGATGAAATGAAAAATATTCAAGATGTTATAGATGATATTTTAAGGGGCATGTAATGGCAAGACCAAGTAAAAAAACTTTAGAACTAAGAAAAAAAATATTAGATACTGAAATATTTAAAAGAGATAATAGCATTTATGAAACACTTAATGATATCGCTCAAGATAGTAACAAATACTCAATTGCATATTATTTTTCCTTAAAATGTTTTTCAAGAAATCCAGATAGGGGAAGAGGAAATATTGTAGCTGACATAATAGAAGAAAAAATGAAAAGTGACCTTAGAAAAGAACAGGCATATATTTTATTAAGAAATCTTAATGAAGATATTGCAGAATATTACTTAACTGTTCTTAAAGATGAAAAACTTTTTTATCAAGACAAAGAGATGATAAACAACAAATATTTTATTGAAAATGAATTAGAGGTTGCTATTATAAAAAATGCTCTAAGCAAAGACAGAACAAAATATTTTTTTAATGAACTTATTAGCTTAACATTAAATGATATGACAGATAATGAGTTTATTGATTTCCCATTAACAAAAATTGAAAAAAACGAGATTATAAATTCATTAAATGAACATGGATGGAGAGCTGATAAAACAATAATTCATTTATCTGTATTGCCTAATGAAATTGAAAGTATTTTAAATGATAATAAGAATAAAAATGTATTTGCAGAACTTGACTTAACAAAATCAAAAGAGGAAATTTTAGAATATGTTTCAAAACTAAAAGATGATTTTGATGATGACCCATCACAATTTCCAAATGCCTATGAATTTTTAGGAGAAAAACAAGAGGTATTTAGTTGCGATTTGAAACAATGCGACATATATAAAGATACACGAAGTTTAAAACCTATTAATGGAAGATTATCTGATGTGCTTTTTATTTATGACTGTAAAAAAGTCAATGAGATTTTAGGAGCTGATGTATTTACAAATGAATATATTACAGATGAAATAAATAGATACTGGCAAGAAATAAAAAATATTTCCACTGATGGGTTTCATTCTTTAGATGAATATTATGCACTTGCAAAAGAGTACATAAACAATCAGAAATACAAAGATTATTTAACAGGAATAAAACATCCACTATAAAACTAACTTACAATAAATGGGGTTATTGAAATCCCGTTAAATACCTCTTTTTAAATCTTTTTTTTAGTATCAAAATACCCCTATCAAAACATAGGAGTACATCAAATGACAACAAACTACACGGACTTAATCCCAAATAAAGTTTTATTTAACCTAAGAGAAATTGACGACTTGGGTATTATTAAGATGGATATGGCAAAAAAGCTTATTTCCAAAGGAATACTTGAAACTGTACGAGTAGGAACAAAGATACATGTATCGAGAGCCGTACTTATAAAGTACCTCGAAGATAACACCGTAGCAGTAGCAAGTTAGGTTACTGTCATGTCAAGCATCAAACATTATGTATATGCAGCCATAAAAGATAATCCCTCACGCTATGCCGTTGATGGTGGCGACTTACACCTGATAAATGACTACTTTATATCGCAAGGGTGGCAACCTTTGATGATTGAGCAGCATAAGGCTATTGCAGGAGTGATACGACAGCGAAACGAGTTCTTAAAAGACGATACTAATCGTGCTTATGATTTACGAAAAAGAAAAACGGCTTATGTACATGTAGGGCAGACAAGTATCTTTGATTTTTTAGATGCTGACACAAAAGAACAGCTGCCTAAAATCATAAAATATTGGAGTGCTGATGCTTCACGCTTTGAGTATTCAAATAGTAGAATTAAAAAAAGCATAAGAGGCGTTGATGATGAGCATATAACCGCTGCAAAAGTGATGTTGCCTCTCCTTGTAGCAAACCCACAACTCAAACAAAAACGAGTAAAAAAAGCGAATATTGGAGACACACACAAAGTACCAACCGACCGAGCTTTAAACAATGTTTATGATGGAGTATTGGAGACAAATTATGATGAGGTAAAGCAAGGGTAGCACCCCTTGCCTATAAATGCATAAATGAATTGTAGCACAAATTCTATACTTTTATCAACCACAATCGCTGCCAATAAAAAATCAGTATATGGTTTTGAAGTGACAGAACTTGCTTCACTTGATGAGCTGATTCGTGTCATGAACACAAAAGCGGTATCAAGTGGACTTTATCTCAACGGACACAGGCATCAAAACTTCTTAAAAGCGTGTGGCAATGTTTACTTTATTGATATTGATGTAGCACCAGTAGCCAATGAAGTTCCTTACTATAAAACAATCGAACAAAAGTTAAAAGATAAAAATGTATCTTTTGTAAGCGTACCAAGCCAAAGTGCAAATGCGTACCCTTATAAAAGGCACATAGCAATTATTCTTAATGGATGCTTACCAACAAGCACAAAAGCTTTTAAACTTGCTTCACTTTTCATACTTGATTATTTATGCATTGACATTTCAAAAATAGATGAAGCGGTGGCAAATGATGTTACACGACAATTAGCACCGGCAAATATAAATCATAACTTTACAAATATTGATGAGATGTCAAACTATTATGAAAGTGAGCCTTTATCACTTCCAAGTGAATACAAAGCCAAATACACCACTCAAAATGAACATAGCAGCGATATTTCAACAAACAGTATGATAACTTTTGCAGATGGCACGACCGTATCAATTTATGATGCAAAAAAACTTGTAAGTGCCGGTAGCAATAAATCTTGCTATTGTGTCAATCCAACACATGACGATACAAATCCAAGTGCAACTTTTTATCACAATGTGAACGGAACTGTAAAACTGTTTTGCGGAAAATGTGGCAATATTAAAATCTCAACTCATTTTATTCCAACTACTCCAACAGTTGCACATCAAAATTACAACTATTCGATTGTCATCAAAAAAGATGATACAAGCCCTACAAATGATTTACTCGCAAAAATAGGCAAATATACATACGAAACACAACAAAGCTTAATTTGGCACTTCAAAGTTAATTCTATGAGTGATATCTATATGCTACTTCTTGCAAAATGCTATTTAGTTGATAATTGTTTTGAAGTATCGACAGTAATGCCAAGTAAAGTAGCACAAATACTTTTAAATGTTGATGTGTTGAAGCCTTTGACCGTAAACCAAACATTACCGACTGTTTTTATAAAAGCAACTTCAAAATTGACACCGCTCCAAGTCCGGTATATGCAAATGAAGCAATACATACAGCGAAGCGGTTACTTATTTGTTGAAGCATCAATATTTGCTACATTTCAAAACATTATCAATCCAAACCGTGATTTTATCACTACATGTAATCTGGGTTTGGCATATTTTGAACACATACTAAAAGTACAGCAGGAGCAACAGGGCTTGATGCAAAAGGACAAACTATTTCCTATGAAATTACAAGGCAAGGCAAAAGTGAAAGCAAATCAAAAGCGTACAGAAAAATCAACCAAAACAAAACACTCAAATATGACAAGTAAACAAAAGCAGGTTATGAAGCTTTTAAAAAATCCAAACTATCTTAAAAGTAATGGCAAACCAAACATCACACTTATAGCAAATAAATTAAATATGCATCGTAGCACTGTTCATGAATATATAAAAAAGGTGAGTAACAAATGATGAATAATATACATTTATATAGCAGATACATATCCGACACTTTTAACACCTTACAAAGTGCGAATTTTAGGGCTTTAAAATCAGTAAGCAAATACATATCCGACACTAATCCGACACTTTTTAAATTTAAAAATATCAAAAAAACTAATAAAAAGGAGTATTTGAAATGATAACTTTACGACCATACCAAAAAGATATCATCCAACAGGCGACCAAAGCAAAAGGCAGTGTTTTAGTTGAAGCACCCACAGGATCAGGTAAAAGTGTAATGGCTTCAAAGATAGTTGAAAATGAAACTTTAACAGGTGGCAGTGTTTTGATAGTTGCCCCAAAAATAACACTGCTTGAACAACTTGCAGATACATTTCAAGACCTCAACCCTCAAATAATTCACGGTAGAAAAGATTACGACCGTAAACATAATGTATTTGTATCGACACTGCAAACAGCTCATAAAAAAGATTTAGGTTTTGTACCAAGTATGATTGTCATTGATGAAGTG
The DNA here is from genome assembly GCF_048081595.1 of Sulfurimonas sp. ST-27. Taxonomy (GTDB): domain Bacteria; phylum Campylobacterota; class Campylobacteria; order Campylobacterales; family Sulfurimonadaceae; genus Sulfurimonas; species Sulfurimonas hydrogeniphila. The sequence goes on along the minus strand of NZ_CP182226.1, from coordinate 965,501 downwards.
CATTTTGGATTTAGCGGAAAGATGATTGAACAACTTCTGCAAGATTTTAAAGGTAAACTTGTAGGACTTAGTGCAACACCTTATGACAAAAGAGGCAAACCGTTGCAAGGTTTCGAACTACACATTAACAAGTATGATTTAAACTATATGATAAGCAACGGCTATTTAGTTCCGCTTATAAGTTACCAACCCATAAAAGTTAATCTCAAAGATATACGAACAACGGCAGGAGATTATAATCAAAGCGATTTGGAAGAAAAATTTAATACTATTGAAAGTGTTATGCAGGTGGTGGATAGTACAAAAAAGATGATACAAAGACGTAATCAAGGTTTGGTGTTCGGTATCACAATTAAGCATAGTGAAGCCCTTGCAGATGCATACAATGATGCAGGAGTTCCAACAAAGGCGATACACTCAAATCTTAGTGCTGATGAACAACAACAGATAATGAGCGAGTTTAAAAGTAAAAAGCTAAAACTACTCACTAACCCGGATATGCTCACAACAGGCTTTGACTATCCACCGTGCGATGTCGTTGTTCTTGCACGAGCTACCAAAAGCCAAAACTTATATAAGCAGATGGTAGGACGGGTATTACGACTTGCGCCAAATAAAGATAATTCTGTCTTGCTTGATTGTGCAGGTGTCATAACTGATTTAGGATTACCGACTGCACCCATAAAGCCAAATAAAGAAAAAGTAACTGATGCAATAAAAAGTACATGTAATGAGTGCGGAAGCAGTCGAGTATATCGAACACTGAAAAATAATCAGGCTTTTAAGGTATGCGCTGCATGTGGATTTGATGAAATTGTCGAGAGTGAACAAGGGTATGAGTGTTGCGAGTGTGGATTAATACACGGCAATGATGCAAATTTCTTTGTCAAAGATGAAAAGTTATTTTTGAAGTGTAGCAGTTGTAAAGCATCAACGGTTATAAGTGAAGCAACCACACATGATGAACTCAAAGCAATATTTGATAAAAACATTGTTGAAGCGATTAAGAGCAGAATAACCGCACAGTATGTTACATGGCTGATTGATAATCATAATGCAATGTTTCCATTTAATAATGCCGTTATACAACAGATAAAAGCACTCCATAGTTATATTGAAGATAATCCACATGTGCTTTACAACTTCAACAGCAGCATGATTAAAAGTGACGGGTGGAGCATTGTAGAATACAAACAAAAGCCTGCAATAAATATTGAAACATTGAAACAAAAGTTTTTTAGCATCAAGGGTACCGGCATCATTGAAGCGATAAAAAATTTAAATATTGTGCTTGAAGCCGAACATAAAAATGTCATCAATGATGATGTACTGCAAACAGTTGTGCATCAAATCAACAGCTCACGGATAAACGGCATTGAAGCAATGACTATCCAACGACTTAAAAATATTTATAGCAATAAAAAAGATTGTAACAGCATAAAAAACTTTGTGCCATACATTGAGCGCAAACGAGGAGCGTCTCCTTAATATCAAAAATAAATATTCACAAAAAATACATTACAAAAAAGAAAAAGGACTAAAAACAATGCAAAATACAGCAGTAAAAACAAAAAGAAAATATGAGAAAAAATTAACAAATGCTATTAAAAAAGTAGGCGGTATTTCTCTTAAAAAAGAGGGTGTAAATATTGACTTTATCTCATTAGCAGAACCAAAAGGGTTATATGCAGTCGATAACTATGATATTGATTTTGTGAAGATAGAAGCAATAGTGCAAGAAGTATCAACAGGCGAGGTTATGGCATTTAATAAAGAGTTTGGAGTAATGCGGTTAGAGTTTGATTTTATGGGAAGTAGAGAGGCGTGTTATAAGTTTCTACTTGATGAAAAAGAGAATGATGCCGAAGCAATAGCACGACTTCATTTAACTATAAACGAAGGGGCAAGTGATGAAAAATAATGAACTTACAATAGCCGAACTTTTAGAGAGTGCTTCTCCTGAAATGTTAGAGATTATTAAAAAAAGAGTGATGGGAGAAGATATAAAAAAACAGGCAGGTAAAAAGTACGAAGCATATTTAAGTTGTGCTCAAAATAATTACACTTCACGGGTAAATGCTCAAAACCTACTGGCATTAGAAAGCGGACTGCTGCAAAATTTACAACGTGTACAGGAAGCACTCGATCAAGAGTGGAGCATAGAAGACCAAAGAACGGCAAGAGAGGTTTTGGAAGATGGAAAATGAAATAAAAATAACACATATACATCAAGGCAAAGATGACGAGAGCAGCTTTATAGAGTTTATCAAGTTAGATAACGGAAAAACTTTATTATTGCAATGGAACTCTTTTATAAAGCGGTTTGGCGTTGAGGTCATAGAAGCCTTTAAAACCTCAAGACCACAATAACAAGTATTTGTACTTCCAAGCCGAAACAATGGCTTAGAGGTGCATTTATGTTAAAATAACCACTACATCAATAAAAGGCGTGTAAGTGGAATTTTGGGAACAAAAGAACAGATTAAAAAGTAAACCTACACTAAAGAATAAAACCATCTTGACGCTTGAACAGATTTGTAAAAAATATAATCTATCAATGGGAATGGCTATTGAAAGCATTTTTGATAATAAAATAGATTATTTATCGGAACATGAAGAAGTTAAGGATATGGGCTACATGAGCTTATGATCCAAAGAATGTGCCAGGAAAGAAGAAACTATGCAGCGTTGGCAACTCGTCTAACTTTGTGTGTTCTCAAGCAGAAACTTAGCACAGTTGCTTACTCATCTAACTTTGTACGAATTTGGCAGAAACTTACCGGCAAGTAAACATGGTCCAAAGAATGTGCCAGGAAAGAAGAAACTATGCAGCGTTGGCAACTCGTCTAACTTTGTGTGTTCTCAAGCAGAAACTTAGCACAGTTGCTTACTCATCTAACTTTGTACGAATTTGGCAGAAACTTACCGGCAAGTAAACATGGTCCAAAGAATGTGCCAGGAAAGAAGAAACTATGCAGCGTTGGCAACTTATAATAAAAAAGGTACTCCTTAGAGGTTTATCACTTGCGGGTAGTGTGAACCTCATCATTTTACTATTTTACTTTTTTTTTCAAAGTGTAAAGGAATTTGGTTATTTTAATATTTCTTTAAAGTGTAAGCGAACAGGTGTAAAGGAATTGCGGTTACATGTAAAGGATAGTGTAAAGAATAAAGCCCTACACGCCTTTTTTACTTCAAAAGCGATAATGATACATCAAAAGAGAGTTAAGAGGTTTTAGCGTGATTTTTGTGATGATTTTAATGTAATCTGTAAGAAGCCTAAGAGGTGGTTAGTCTCTTAGGTTGTAGTTATTGCTTTATAGCAAAAAGTAAATACACTATTGCTATAAGCAAATAGCCTACGGTATGAAGATTGAAAAAATCGGGTATCATTTTTAAACCTTACAACAATCTAACCCCATAACCCAACCATCTAAAAAATAGACCAAAAAAAAAGCCCTACCACTCAATAAAGAGCGATAAGGCTTAATTGTTGCAAAGTTTGATACCCGATTAAAAACTTCACACACAAAGCAACCACGCTTTGATGCAAGAATTATAACACAGTTTATTTAATATGTGTCAATGCCTATAAACGAAATAAGTCAATACACCATCCTAAGGGTATAAACACCATAGTAAAACGCCCTCTAAGGGGTTATTTTAAGAACATAAGCCTACTCTTTACAAACATTAGCACGGATGATTTCTTTTAATTCCTTACAGTCTTTGTTCTCTATGTAGAGATTTAGCCATGATTCTACCCATAAAGGCACATTAGAACTTCCACCCCAATTATTAACTGCTGATGTAGATAGCTCAAATTTTACAGCAAATTCTTTTTTTGAAAACCCAGCTTTTTTGAGAAGTTCGTTTAATTCCATTTTATCCATTTTTACACCTTGTTACTAAAATATGTAACAAATTGTATCATAAATTACATTATTTAGTAACTATCTATTGACTTACTTACTAATATTAGTATATAATACTTGTATAAAAGATAAAAACTTACTTTAATTAGTAACTAAAGGCTAAAAAATGAAAACTTACCAAACACTAAACGACATCAAAGACGAAGTCACAAAAGATGAGCTTTTAGAGATTATCGGATTATCTCTTGATGCTGGTGTATCTATTGAAGAAGCAATAGTGGAGTTTATAGAGGCAAATTATGAAGATTTACAGGAGGTAGCATAATGCAAGTATCAAGATACAAAACAGCGGAACTTATCAAAGCTACAAACGGAAAAATCTTTGCGTGTGAGTTCATCAAAAAAGATGGCTCATTTAGAAAGATGGTGGCACGTCTGGGAGTTGCCAAAAATCTTAAAGGAGGTAAAAACGGAGTGAGTAATAAAAACAGCTTAGTGACTGTTTGGGATATGCTGGCAGGTGGTTATCGTATGATTAACCTATCTACACTTACAGCGTTAAAAGTTGCAGGTGTTAAATACGAGGTGGTATAAGATGATAACAATCACAGTCACTGACAAAACAGCCGAAGCGATAAATATCCTTAATGATAGATATTATTTCGGACTGTTTGAGCATTTAACCGCAAATAGTGAAGAAGAATATCTTTTCAGAGATGCAATCGAGAAGATAGCAAAATCAATTCAAGAGGAGAAAAGAAAATGAAAGTAAAAGTGTTCCTGCCGTATGGCTACAAGATATTACATGTAACAGGTGCTGATGGTATTCAGTCAATAGCAAAAAAATATTTAAGATGGGAGTATGTGTCATGAGTACAGAAAATAAAAAATTAATGTTATACGGTTTCAAAGATTTAGATTTGCAAGTAAAAAAGCTTGAAATGGTGGAATTGTCTCTAAGAGAAGATATTGAAACATACATGTATATGTTAGAAGATAAAAAAGAAAACAGCAGTGCGGAAGACGTTAGATTTATAATGCTTGATTTATTGACAGCTATACGAAGAAACGCAACGGCACTTGATGGTTTTATAGATGATATGAAGAAAGCAAGTGTTAGAAAACTAAAAGAAGACAATCCGCGAGCCGGAGAAATAGAAATCTATTTTAATGAAGATTTTAAAAAACAGTTTGCCAAATGGTAATAGTTTTCGGTCGAAAAATTGGCGACCCAATATGAAAGTGGCAAAGGAAGAATAGATAAAAGACGGCAAGATTACGGCAAGGCGGAGGGTATATAAAAATTCTACATGTAATAGCCTTTTGGTTCATCGGACACTTGGTCACGATTTTATCGGCGTTATGTTTCAGAATTTAAAAAAGGTTTCACTAAATATAGTAGTAAATTTATTGTAAAGAAGTAAATAGTATAATTCTGTAAAAATATATTATTGTATTTAAAAAAATCCCTACTTATTTTAGTATTTCTATCATAAAGTAGGGATTTAAAAACAACTATAAGCACTACAATTAGGGCTTTAATTGAATTTTAACAACGATATTAACAGATTGGTAGGATAAGAAAATGGACGAAATTGAATACAAATTATATATAGATGATGTTATCAGACGGGTTGAGACGGCACGTCTAAAGGTAAGTGAACACCATATAGTAAAAATTGTTGCTGTGAGCAAATACTCAACGGCTGATGAGATAAAAAGACTTTACCATATCGGTCAGCGTGCTTTTGGGGAGAATAAGGTACAGGATTTAAAAGCAAAAGCAAAAGAGCTTGAAGAGTTGCCGCTTGAATGGCATTTTATAGGCAATCTGCAAAAAAACAAAATCAACAACCTTTTAGATATTAATCCAAGTCTTTTTCAGGCACTTGATTCATTGGAACTTGCCCATGAACTGCAAAAAAGACTTCTGGCAAAAGAGATGACGCTTGAGTGCCTTTTGCAGATCAATTCGGCAAAAGAAGAGAGCAAGCACGGTGTTATGCCTGAGGATGCCATAGAAACCTACAAGCAGATTATGCAGGAGTGTCCGAACATACACCTTAAAGGTGTTATGAGCATAGGCGCACACAGTGATGATGAGCAGCTTGTAAGAAAAAGTTTTGAGACGACCCATGCAATCTATGAGCAGCTTCCAAATGCAACAATCTGTTCTATGGGAATGAGCCAGGATTTTGAGCTCGCTATTGAGTGCGGGTCAAATATGGTTCGCCTTGGCTCCATTATGTTTCCCAAGTAAGTTTTTTATCTAATCTAATTATAATTATTATAAGATATACTTTAAGCAAAATTATAATTAGGATTAGCTGATGACAAAAACAAATTTTATGGATAAGTATCCCGTCTTTTCATTACATGTAAAGAAAAATGAAACAAGTTTCAAAAATGCAGATGAAATTATTGCATATTTTCAAGAACGTATACAAGAACACCCTGTAGCTACTTTTATAGCGATTTTCGATCACTATCAACACACATCCTCATTACAGGACGCTACTATTGCCCCTGAAATCAAAGATGCAAAAAACATTGTATTTTGTTTTGGCAAACAGCTGCCAAATGCTAAAATACTTGCAGTGCGTCCCAGAAGCATAGGTGTTTGTGAATTGGATGACAGTTTTGAGATCAGTTTTTTAGAAGTTCCAAATGAACAACTCCAAAACGTTGTTTATGAATGGGTACAGGCACTAAAAACTCAAGCCTAGTTTACTCTTCTCTTAAAGCGTACCGCGTGAGAGCGTGGATTTTGTATCAGCTCTTTTTGGTACGCTATCATTGCATGAAACGGTTTTAAAAAACCGGCTAACTGTTCTTCTTTAATCTGCTCTATTTTCCACTCCTGCAACAACTCCAAAACAACCAAAGTCGATTCTATTGTAGAGAGATAATTTTCATCCGGCTGTATTTTTATTTGATATTGTGACGTTTTTGTCGTTGTAAAGCTCATGTGTTTGAGTTTTTGCAGGTTTTTACTTTGTGTAAACATCTTTTTTGTACAGCTCCACGTAGAGTCTATCAAAAAAATCGCCAGAGGCTTTTGGCTTCTTTTTGGATTTGCAGTTGTCAGGTTCACAGCATCTTCTGAGGGGAAAAGTATATAACTCTCATGTGTGGCAATAATCTCATTAATTCTGGTGTTACATGTAAAGTCTATGCCGACAAAAAGTTCGGAATTGTCAAGACTCTGATGCGTGAAGTGCCCTGTATTGTTTTTGACCTTTTTAAACTCTTTGGGGTGCATCAAAATGACAAATTTTGTTTGTGTCTGTATATGCTCAAAATGCCCGCACATGCAGGAACTTTTTGGTCTGTAACACTTATAACATTTTTCTCTGTCGCCGTAATAAGTTTTCATTAATGCTATTATACTAAAATTACAGAATGATTGAACCAGAGAATAAAAAACATTATGATGTCATCGTTGTCGGAAGCGGTGCAGCCGGAATTATTGCAGCAATAGTTGCGGCACGTGAAGGCAAAAAAGTCCTCCTTTTGGAAAAGCTCTCAAAAATAGCTTCCAAACTAAAAGCCACAGGCGGTGGCAGATGCAATCTTACAAACACCCTTTCAAATGAAGATTTCATGGCACGTTTTGGAAGAGAGGGGCGTTTTATGCAAGATGCACTCAAAGCCTTTGACAACAAAGCTCTCGTCACTTTTATGGATGAAATCGGTGTAGAGACCCATGCCCCTGACGGATTTAGAATTTTTCCCACATCACACTCTTCTGCCACCATCATTGCCGGGCTCCAAAAAGAGATGCTCAGACTCGGCGTCAGCGTTACATGTAACCAAAGAGTCACAAGGCTTTTGGCAACCGGCAATCACATAGACGGGGTTAAAACACAAACAGATATCTTTTATGCACCCAATGTCATCATCGCAACCGGTGGGCTTGGTTACCCTGTGCTTGGTGCTGAGGGTGACGGCTACAATCTTGCCAGTGAAATCGGGCATAAAGTAACCGACCTCTCCCCTGCCATGATGCCCTTAAAAACAAAAGAGAGCTGGGTCAAAAACTGTCGGGCTGACACCATTGCCAAGGTTGAACTGCGTGTCAATCTGAAAAAACATAAAAAACTGCGGGCAAAGGGTGATTTGATTTTTACAAACTCCGGCATACGAGGACCCGTTGTGCTTGATTTTGCAAGAGAAGTCACACCGCTTTTAAAAAAATACGGTGAAGTGCCACTGCTGTTGAATCTGACAAAGGGAAAAAATGAGGAACAGATACGCGAACATTTTAAAAAAGAGAGTGCAAAAGAAAATATGACAAACATCTTGCAACTGCTTAAAACTCTTTTGCCGGAAGCACTTGGCCTTGAGCTGTGCCGATTAGCAGACATAGAGCCAGACACACCATACAAAAAACTCGAAGGGAAAAAACGAGACAGACTTATTTCACTCTTGGCATGGACACCCCTCACCGTTACAGGACATGACGGCTTCAAAATGGCAATGATAACAAGAGGCGGCATCTCCCTCAAAGAGATCAATTCTAAAACAATGCAGAGTAAGATTATGGACGGTTTGTATTTTTGCGGCGAGGTTATGAACCTTGACGGTCCCTGCGGAGGCTACAACCTGCAATGGAGCTTTGCCAGCGGCTTTCTTGCAGGCAAACTTTTAAAATAAAAAAGCTTAACTTAATGACAGTGAGGTTGAAACCCAGGTTTCAAGAAAGTATCGAAAATACAAACTTTACTTTTTTTGAGTCTGCCACAGTGGTTTTACCAGAGCACACTCCCAACCGTCATATTTTCCATTATAAGCTTCACTTACATCTATAAGTTCCACAGTCAAAGCATCTATGTCATAATAAAAGGGCTTGTCTTTTCTGTAAAAAGAAATACCGTACATTGTTTCATCTCTAAAAAGCACTTCACTTCTTTTTTGCTCTGCAAATCCCATCTCCTGAATTTTTTGCACAAATCCTTCTCTGTCATCATTACATGTAAAGTAGCTTTTATGTTCTATTGCCCTTGCCTGATGAAGGTCATCACCTTGTTCTTTAAGGTTGTCGCAGGCATGATGATTGGTGATGATCTGCCACTCTTTTACAGTCGGAAAGAGAAGTTTTTGATAAACCTCCCATTCGCTGTCTATGCGTGATCCAAACTCATAACTGTACTCAGGAAAATGTTTCATCGCATCTTCGACTGTATTTTTCCATTCAAAATCCATTTTCAAAGCATAGATAAAATTTACTGCACCCTGTGTAATAATACGTCCTATATATTTTCCGTTGCGATACCGCAAAGACTCCATCTCCAGCCTGTCTTCTATAAATCCGACATCATCACCCTCTTGTTCCCAAACCAGACCGTCCTCTTTTGGATTATTCAGTTTTACTTTGACAAATCCTACATACATGTACTCTTCATCCGGTACGCTGTCCGCCACACCTGCATTCAATGACACCATCGCCGCATGCCCGTCAATAGGCTTCATATACGCTTCCCAATACTCTTGCATTTTCTTTACTCCATTTCCAAACTCATAAGGAACATATCTTCCCCGTCTGTTACATTGACATCAACCGAACCACAACTTTGACAACAGTAATGAATTTTTTCAAGTTCACTGACTTCTTCACAACTGTTGCACTTTATCCTGAGCGGCTGAATGTTCATGACAAACTCCGCACCGTCGGCTATGGTCTTTTCCTTAAAGGTATTAAACGCAACCTCAAGAAGATGCGCTTCTATACCACTCATAACACCGATTTTTACAATGATTTTTGTTACTTTTGTTGCTTCATTTTCTTCGGCAATATTTTCAATCTGTTCCAATAGTGCCTGGACTACACTGTACTCATGCATTTGCTTTTCCTGAATGATTATTCGTTATTGTAGCTTTTAGTCGCTGTGGTGTTTCTAAAGGGCATATTTTATAGACAAATTCATAGCGTTTTTTATGAAAAGAGCTGCCTTCTTCCCAAAATTCCGGGTACATCACTGCTATTTCTTCTTCACGATGATGCTCTATCTGTTTTTTATGTGATTCTATGTATTCCTCTTTGTCCCATAAAAAATCTTCCAATTTTTCCTCATCACAAATAAGTTCCAAACAAAAATTTTCAAGTTCTTTTCTATACTCTTTGTGAGCAAAAAGTTTGTCCGCCAAACCTGTCTCTTTTGCTTTGCCTGCACTCAAAGGCAGACACTCCTCTAAAATCTTCTCAGCATACTCTTTACCGACCCGCTTTGGTAAGCTGTACGTGTGATACTCACTGCCACTGAGGCGCAATGTTTTATAGTGGGGATTAAGCACAACCCCTTCTTTTACCACAACATAATCACAGGCAAGTGCCAAAAAAACACCACCTGCTCCCGCATTTTTATGAAGAGAAGCTACAGTTACTACATCATCAGCAAACAAAACACTTTTTACCAAATCATTCATTGCATTGATATTGCTCCAGCCGTCTTCGCCGTTTTTCTTGCTGTCTTCTAAAATATTCAGATGAATGCCATTACTGAAAAAATCCTCTCCGCCCATCAGCACAACAATTTTCACCTGCTCTTTGATATATTCAAAAGCATATTTTAATTTCATACACTTGTCACTGCTGAAGGCACCGTTGTGAAAATTGAAATACAAATATGCCACTTCTTCTTTTATATCACAGCTTATTTCATAAAAAGTTTTATAATTTTTATCAAAAATCAAAGGCAGTCTTTGCTCTTTGACACCTTGCAATCGTTCTTTTAAAACATAGGTGGCAGGAAGTTTGAAACGATTTGGCTCTTTGAGATGGGTAATCCAGACCGCTCCGTCAACAGTTCCCAGACAGATGGCACCGTCTCGTTTGGCAAGAATCTCTTTTGGTTTACCTTTTAGTTTTTCCTCTCTCCATGCTCCGTACAGGTAACATTCTACTTCTAAAAGTTCATCTTTTACTCCAGGATGAGAATCACTCATATATATTTTTTTTAGAATTTCCTGTGTTGTGTCTTTCTGCCAGTTAATCGCTCTGTCTTTTTGAGACAGAGCCTGATGCATCGGTAAATTTGACTGCGATGTAAACTTTTTGCTCTGTATATTTTCTAAAAAACCATCAAGCATACTGTAAAAAGTTGTTATGACCTCATTTCTGTATATACTTGCTTTGTAAGCTTGCCGCATCCCAAAATTTTGTGTAATGACAACATCACCACTGTCAAATTCTCCATTTGCTTTAAGAACAGTAACTCCCCACTCTTTTTTGTCAAGCCTGATGGCATTATCTATCGCATACGCCCCTCTGTCACCCAGTACACCAGGATGGACAATGTAGGTATCAATGTTTTCATAAATCTTTTTGGGTACAAACTTCTTTAAAAACGGACACAAAATAAAATCGGGGCCAAAACAAAAAACCTCATCTATCATCTGTTGTTCATTGATGGCAAATACCACATCAACACTGTACTTTCTGTCTTTAAAGTAAGTATATGCCACCTGTGTCAAGGAATTAAATGCACTGACAAGAAGAGTAATTTTCATTTAAAAAAACTTATGACTTAAGCTTAAGCGGAATTTTGTAAAACTGTTCTATCGCTTTTTTTCCCAAATACCCGAGTATTCCATCTACTTTTACAAATGATGCTGTTGCAATGGCAAATTTTCCTCCAAGGGCTATGGCCAGACCGTAAATTTTTATGTTTGCTTTGATAAGCGGTTTTTGTTTGATTGTACGGAGGATATTTTTTGCAGCGATGACTCCGCTTTGTTCTGCGGTTTGTGCGGTTTGCGGTAACGGTTCACCTGTTTTGTCTTTTAAAAATGCACAATCCCCGATAGCAAATATATGTTCATCTACTCGCAGATACTCATCAACCTTTAAAAGATTTTTCTCTTTTTCAAAGCCAAGATTTTTTATAAATTCACTTACTTCGAGTCCAATGGCTACAACCCCAAAATCAAACTCTATGAGCTCATCCTCAAGGTGCAAGCTGTTTTCTTCAACTTTTTGTACCATTTTTTGCAGTATGCGTATGCCGCTGTTTTGTAAAGTTTGCAGTGCTTTTTTTCTGGAGTGTTCATCAAGTTCACTCAAAAAAGCATCTGCAATCAAAGAGATTTGTATCTCCTGTGCCAAATTTGATTTTAAAAGATAATTTTGCATCTCAGCAGCAATTTCAACACCACTCGAACCGCCGCCGATAACAACTATGTTCGTATTTTTTTTCTCTTTTTTGAGATGTTTTACGATGGTGTCCTCAAAAGATTGTTTCAAATGCAAAGCATTTGAGAGATTTTTAACTTCAAAAAGATGATCATTTTTAAAAATAGAAGGAAGCAGTGTCTTTACCCCTACTGCTATTATGAGGTAGTCAAAAAAATATTCTCCTTCTTTACATGTAACCCTATGTGTATCCACCTTGAAAACTTCATCCTGGATAAACCAAAAATTTTTATCTATCCCTTTGACAAGACTGTCCAAAGGGATGATGATATCATCCAAAGAACTGTTCAATGCAACAAGATTATAACTTTCTGTCTGCAGATAATGATAGCGGTTTTTATCTATCAGCATTACCTCAATGTTTTCATTGTTGGCCAAAGTTTCCAGTGTTTTGATACCGCCATAGCCACCACCGAGAATAACAACTCTTTTTTTTCTGTTCATCTGTTACCTTCTGCTGTATTCCTGTATATGTTCAAGTCGTGCTTCTATAGGAGGGTGTGAGGCAAAAAAACTTCCTAAAAATCCGACTATTCCAAATGCTCTGTAATCATCACTGAGTGCCAATTCTTCTTTTGGAATACGCCCTAATTTCGCCAGTGCATAGTATATTCCCTGCGGTCCACTCAAATCAACAGCCCCTTCATCTGCACGATACTCTCTGTGTCTTGAGTACCACATCAGTATAGCAGTAGCAAACAGAGAAAAAATCATCTCTAAGGCAAAACTTATCGCAAAATACATCATATGATTTGTATTGCCGTTTCTGTCTCGCGCAACCATAGAAGCAAGTAAACGGGAGACAAATATGACAAAAGTATTCAAAACTCCCTGCATAAGTGTCATCGTGACCATATCACCATTTTTTATATGACTTATCTCATGTGCAAGAACGCCCTCTATTTCATCTTTGTCCATACTCTCAATAAGTCCGGTACTCACAGCAACAAGAGAATTGTTTTTATCCCAGCCTGTTGCAAACGCATTCGGTGGTGCATCAAATATACCAACTTCCGGCATACCTATATTTGCTTCAACGGCAAGCTTGTGGATTGTACCCAAAAGCCACTCTTCAAAACTGTTTTGCGGTGTATCTATCAGCTCTACACCCATGCCTCTGACAGCCATCCATTTTGACATAAAAAGAGAAATAAAACTTCCACCAAAACCAAAAAGTGCAGCCATCATAAAAAGCCCACTCATACTCTGTTGATCAATATAAATACCAAAAAAACTGCTTAGAATAAAAAGTGCTACATACAGTGATGCCATAACAGCCAGGTTCATTACTATTAACATGATTAAAGACATAGTTTTCCCTTTATAAAAAAATTATAATTTATTGTAGCTTCTTTTTTTATGCTCTTTTGCTACATAAGTAGCTTAAGGATACCTCTGAAAACCCTTAACAGATACGGGGCAAAAGTTCCCCTGTAGGGGTATCTAAAAACCTTTTTGTTCCGTACGGGCTTAACAATATAACTTTTTGACTGTATTGTTTAGTGACACTGGCAATTGTAACAGCATTTTTGGAATTTTCAAAACCATGCAGTATATCAAGTGCTTTTTGTGCATCTTCTTTTTTCACTGCCAAAACAAAAGTACCTTCATTTGCAAGGTTGAGTGCTTCAAACCCCAACATCTCACATACTCCGTTTACCTCCTGCGAAACAGGAACAGCATCTTCTTGCACTTCTATACAGATATTGGATTGTTTTGCCCATTCATTCAGTACGGCACTGACTCCTCCACGCGTTGCATCCCGCATAGCAGTGACTTTCACATCTGCATCGAGCAAAGCCTGCACCTGATGGGTCAGTGATGCACAATCACTCTCTAAAGCAGTTGAGAGTTCTATTCCCTCACGAGCACAAAAGATGGTTGCACCATGACATCCAATATCACGACTCAGCAAAATAACATCATCAGTTGTGATATTGTTGGAGCTTATCCCTTTTTTTTGGATTTCTCCTATTCCTGTTGTATTGATAAAGATTTTGTCAACACTGCCACGGGGAACAACTTTTGTATCACCACTGACAACTACAGCACCATTGACTTCAAGCTCTTTTTTCATACTGCGCACTATTTTTTCAAGTTCACGGGTTGAAAACCCCTCTTCTATAATAACACTGCATGTAAGATATTTCGGCTTTGCACCCATCATGGCAAGATCGTTACATGTACCGCATACAGCCAGCTTTCCTATGTCTGCTCCCGGGAAAAAAAGAGGGCTTACCGTAAAACTGTCTGTAGAAAATGCAAGTTCGCCGCCATGTATCACCGCGGCATCTTCACTCTTTTGCAATATCTCATTTTTAAACGCTTTGTAAAAAATTTTGGAGATAAGCTCGTTGTTCTCTTCTCCGCCGTTACCCATGGCCAAAGTTATCTGTTTGTTCATAATAGATTTCCATATTTATAATACGCCGCACAGGCACCTTCACTGCTGACCATACAGCTGCCAAGCGGTGTCTGCGGTTTGCAGGCTGTACCAAAGATCGTACATTCGTTTGGTTTTGCCATTCCTCGAAGTATATCACCGCAGATACAAAGCTTATGGTCCTCTATCTCCTCTTTTGGTAAAATATCAGCATAAATATGTTCCGCATCAAGATAAGCATATTCGTCTTTGAGTCTGTATCCGCTATCGGGAATATTTCCAAGTCCCCGCCATTTAAAAAGAGAGGCTTTTTCAAAATACTTCTCTATAAGTGCCTGTGCTTTTTTATTGCCGTCATACGAAACAAGTCGTTTGTACTCCACTTCAAGTTCGCATCTGCCTTCATTGAACTGTCTGACTATCATCAAGATAGCTTCCATTACATCAACCGGTTCAAACCCTGCTACAACTACAGGTCGATTATACTTTTTTGGAAATTTTTCGTAAATTTTACTTCCTGTTATAACGCTTACATGTGAAGGCCCCAAAAAAGCATCAATTCTGTTGTTATAGCTGTCTACATGTTCATCTCTGCTGTCTATAAGCTCCACCATGACTTCAGGAACCGTGACATGGTTGATATGAAAGAAAATGTTTTTTATCTCTTTTTTAATAACAATATCTATAAGTGAAGTTGTCATAGGCGTTGTTGTCTCAAAACCGATGGCAAAAAAGATTATTTTTTTATCCGGATTTTCCTGAGCAATTTTGAGTGTATCAAGCGGAGAATAGACAAAACGCACATCCGCACCTTTTGCCCGAGCATCCTGCAGACTGCCGTGGCTTCCGGGTACTTTTATCATATCACCGAGTGTTACCAAAATCGTATCATCAAGCTCTGCCAATATGTAGGCATGATCAATCCGCTCTTTTGGCATAATACATACAGGACATCCCGGTCCGTGGATAAAGTTTATATTTTTTGGCAGAAGCTGCGGGAGACCAAATTTCATGATAGAGTGTGTATGACCGCCACAGACTTCCATGATATTAACCGGTTTTGGAAGTTTTTTTGCCTCTTCGTTTATAAGTTTTGCAAAACCCTCGATTACCTCAGGATTTCGAAAACCGTCATACAGATCTTTTAACTGGAGTTGGCTCATTTTATGCACCTCTGTTTGGACAGTTATCATCCTCTTCAACCAAAGAACGCCGCTCTTCCTCATCAAGTTTTTCTAAAATTTCATTGTAAACTCTGAGTGATTCGAGGGCATCCTCTTCATCTATTTTATTCATAATGAAACCGATATGCAATAATACATAATCACCGATTTGTACATCATCTTCTTCCATAAGTTCGAGTCCTGCCTCTCTTGTGATACCCATAGTATCAACAACCGCAACATTACGCTCTTTGTCTATCTTTACTACTTTGCTTGGTATTGATAAGCACATATTACCCTCTCATCTTTCTTTTAAACTCTATCCAGTCTATCACTTTTTCAACGGAGGCTTTGTCTTTGATATTTACTTCCAAAATATCTACATTTGGCTTGATTTTTCGTGCTTCATTTTTTTCATGTTCCACATCATACTCAAAATGCTCAAGCAAATCCGTTTTTGTAATAAGTATCAAATCAGCCTGACGAAACATTACAGGATATTTTTCTATCTTGTCACTCCCCTCAGGAACCGAAACAAGGACAATATTCAAATGTGTACCGACATCATAACTGGCCGGACAGACAAGGTTGCCGACATTTTCCACAAAACAGACATCAATCTCTTCAAGAGGCATTTCATGCAGACCCTTATGTACCATAAAAGCATCCAAATGACAGGCACTGCCTGTTTGAATCTGATATGCCGGTATCCCTTTTGCTTTAATCCGCTCAGCATCTCTGCTCGTTTCCAAATCACCCTCGATGACTCCAAACTTAAAATCAGCCATATCAGCCATATGCTCCAAAAGTGTCGTTTTTCCGCTTCCGGGGCTGCTCATCAGATTAATACTCAAGACATTGTGTTTATCAAAATGGGCACGGTTATGTCCTGCTTCATGATTGTTTTTATCCAGAATTTTTGTAATGACACTGATCGTTTTAGAATCATTAAGCTGTGGGTTATGATGCAGTGTTTCATGTGCTGCCTGGTGTTCATCTGAATGATGATGGTCGTGTGAATGACTGTGATCGTGAGTGTGTTCTTTTCCTGCTATTGAGCATCCGCAATCTGCGCACATATTTTTTCCTCAAACAAATTTTTATAAAGTTTATTTGAATAATAATAAAAAAAAGGTAAATTTACTCATTTCTTATATAATTTTGGAACATTTCTGAATAAATATTCATTTTTAGTTCTAAAACCATATAAGAACCTCTTTTTTTTATCTGCAAATCATTTTAAATCTATACAATTAGAGATACAATAATGTTTTTAAAGGAAAAATGATGCATATACCAGATGGCTATATATCTCCGACAACCGTCATAGCGACCTATGCTATTGCTCTGCCCCTTTGGATTTATGGACTCAAAAAGCTCAAAGAAAAACTGAGTGAAGAAACACTTCCTCTTATAGGAGCTTTAAGCGCAATGAGTTTTATTATTATGATGTTTAATATTCCTGTTCCGGGAGGAACCAGCGGACATGCAGTCGGTGCTGCACTTATTGCTATATTATTCGGACCCTGGGTAGGTTTTATTTCTGTAAGTTTGGTACTGCTTATACAGGCTGTAGTCTTTGGAGACGGAGGCATTTCAGCATATGCCCTCAATGCTCTTTCTATGGCACTGACAGGCTCATTTAGTGCCTATTTTGTTTTTAAAATACTCAAAAACAAAAAATTTGCACCATTTTTAGCAGGCTGGACGGGTATTGTAAGTTCATCATTTATTGTAGCAGTTGCCCTTGGTATACAGCCCTTGTTTTGGACACATAACGGACAGCCACTCTATTTTCCTTTTAACTTAAAAACAACAATGGTGGCACTGGTCGGTTCTCATATGCTCTTTTTCGGAATTGTTGAAGGAGTATTTACACAACTGATATATAACTATCTCCAAGGAAAAAACAGGGAGCTCTCTTATGAAAAATAAACTTTTTTTTCTGTTGTCACTTTTAATTATAGCAGTACCTCTTGGACTTTTGAGTGAAAATCCGGCTTGGGGAGAATGGGAAGAGGATTATTATGAGAAAATTTTGGGTTTTATACCAACTGGAATTAAAAATGCGCATACTCTGGTTTCACCTGTACCTGATTACTCCATCAACGGAATGAATGAGGTAGTCAGTTACTATCTCTCTGCCTTACTCGGTTTGACCCTGATCTATGGGCTTTTTTATATTCTGACAAAAATCACAGCCAAAAAACAGGATAACCATGATTCTGTATAGACTCTTATTTATTGCCTCTCTTTTACTGATTCTTTCATTAAAAGAGATGGCTTTGATAGCTCTGTTTTTAGCTGTTTTACTTCTTCTTTCTTATAAGAAAGCGCTCTATATCACTAAAAAAGCAGTGAAATCGCTTCTCTTTTTTAATCTCAGTGTCTCTCTTGGGTATTTTATTGTTGCATCTCTCAAGGGTATTGATCCTTATCATTATATTTTTTACATCAATCTTAAAGTTTTTACGATAACATATTTTGTATTTTATTTTTTTCATAAAATTAATATGGTGGATTTTTTTGCTTTTTCCAAAGATTTAGGTTTTTTACTGATGATTACACTCTCTCAAATCATCTCTTATAAAAAAACCTATGAAGATTTTACACTTGCATACAAAGCAAGAGTCATAAAAAAACTCCACTCAAGAGAAAAAAAGTTCATTCTCAGAGTCTTTGAATTTTTCTTCTCTAAAGCATTAAAAGATTCAAAAGAGAGAACATTAGCGATGAAAGCAAGGGGATTTTTTTGATAACACTGCAAAATATAGAGTTTTCCTATGAAGAAAAAAAAGTCTTACATGGCATTTCACTTACAATCCACAAAGGTGAAAAAGTCGTACTTTTAGGCAGTAACGGAAGCGGAAAGTCAACTCTTTTAAGAATTTTAGCCGCCCTCTACTTTCCAAAAAAAGGAGAGTATTTTTTTCATGCCAAAAAGATTAGCAAAAAAAATATTGACAAAAACTTCCGAAAAAAAATAGGCATCCTTTTTCAAAATCCCGAAAGCATGATTTTCAATCCCACTGTAAAAGATGAAATAGCCTTTTCTTTGCGTGAATTTGACGAAGAGAACATTGACAAAAAAGTACTGGCAATAAGTGAAAAGTTCGGCATTACACATCTTTTAGGCAAAAACCCGCTTGAACTCAGCGGTGGTGAAAAACAAAAAGTTGTTCTTGCCTCCATTTTGGTTTATGAACCGGAAATTTTGCTTTTAGATGAGCCTACAGCTGCGATGGATCCAAGGACTACCGGCTGGTTTGTAGACTTAATGCTTGAAATACAGACAACCGTTATAGTCGCAACACATGATTTGAGTATAGCCTATGAAGTGAGCAACAGAGCTATTGTACTTGATGAAAAACATACAATGGTATATGACGGAGATATTGAAAAACTTTTTAAAGATTTACAAATTTTACAAAAAGCAAATCTTATCCACAAGCACAAACACAGACATAAAAAAGATTTTATACATTCTCACTATCATTTACATTTTTAAAGGGGATTTACAAATGATCTGGCAGCAAGAATGTTTGTATTGCAAACACTATGTTTACAAAACAGCAACAAACAACCTAAAATGTTCCTGTTGTAAGAAAAAATATTCTCGTGCCAGAGTCAATAAAATACTTTTTTTAATGGAGTGTTTTATTCGAAATATCAGTGCCCTTGAAGCCTCTAAACTTTACCATATTTCCTACATTTCAACAAAAAACTATTATCATGATTTTCGTCTTTTATGTGCCGCTGTTTCAGAAGAACATTATGAAAAAATCAGAGAAAAAAGCGTTGAATATGAAGAGTATTTCTATATAGAAAAATCAAAAAAAAGCCAAAAAAATGCGCTTTTTGATGCTCATAATTTTTTGACTTTTGATTATGAAGGCTATATTTACACCATTTTAATGCCCTCTATGCACAAATACAAAGCACAGTTTTTACAAGATCAGATTGAAGAGGTCTATATAGAGGAGTTGAACAAATTCAAGCGTCAAAGCAGGATTATCAAAGTCTCCAAACATTACAATACCATAGTAAAATTCTGGGAGTATTTTGAAGCAAAGATCACTTTATACAAAGGGATTTCCAACGAATATTTTGCCTACTATCTCAAAGAGTTTGAATTTAAATTCAATTATTCAAAAGAAGAAGCTTTAGAACTTCTCATACAAAATTATTTTAAAGAGCAGACATGAAACAACTGGCACTCCTGAGCGTAGGAAACATTTTAGAATTTGATGATGGTGTAGCTGTCTATGCTTCACAATACCTGGAAAAAAACTACACATTTTCTCCGCAGACAGATATTGTCAACGGCGGTGTTGAAGGCATAAATCTCTTAAATCTTTTTATGGAGTATAAACATATCATCATTCTTGATGCCATTGAGATAGATGACAAACCCGGCAGTATCTATCATATACCATCAAATGAGCTTACAGGATATGGTCTCAATTCCGGCGGAGCACATGAAATAGGTGTGTTGCAGTGTTTTGATATTTTAGAACTTATGGGAAAAGAGATCCCTAAATCGAGTATCATCGGTATAGTGCCACAAAAAATTGATGTATGTATAGGATTAAGTATGACTATGCAGGAGACTTTTGCTACATATATTGATACTGTCATTGCTGTCTTGCAAAAAGAGGGAATTCAAGTAAGCAAAAATGAACATCCTGTCTCATTGGAAGCTATTATTGAAAGTTTCAAAAACCCTGTAAGCCGATAATGCAGATGTATAATTTGCTTTGAACTTTGAGGAATTACAGGAGTTGTGGATATATCTCATATCTGCATTATCATGAAAAAGTCGTAGTTGCATCCAAAATCTTAAAAATGAATGAACATTCATATATTAATATATTCTATCTTATATTCCTGTTAAAAACCACGATTAAATTCTATACTCGGATTGGCAAATATATGCAAAATATCTTCCAAAGAGCATCTTTTTTCTTTTTCTTTCACAACAATGCCCATATTTTTCAAGGTCTGCAAAATAACACTGATATAGTTTTGCCAATGCGACTCAAGAGCTTCGCTCAATGCCACTTCTACCGATATAATATCCTCTGGAACAATACTGATGACCGTTGTCTCTGCCATTTTTTCACTCATAGAACAAATTTGCAGCATTTCGGCAATTTCGACTTCATTGGCAGTTTTTTTGACAAGCTCTCCGTCTAAAAATTCATCAGTTGTTTTTACACTGATCTCTCCCGTTTTTTTCATATTATCAGAGGCTGTATTTACAATAATGACTGCATCATATTCCTGCAAAAGAGGCATTAGTCTAAAGCCCAGTGTCCCTCCATCGACTATTTCGATTTTCGGTTCAAAATCAAAATTTTCTTTTAAAAACTTTCCGGCATACAGACCGGCTCCTTCATCTTTAAAAAATGCATTGCCGCTTCCGATAAGTGCTACTTTTTTATTCATAATTTTCCTTGATACTGTTTTGATGTAATGCATAATAAGCCTGCCCCAGTGATATACCACCGTCATTTACCGGTACTTTTGATGCAATATTATATTTAATATGATTTTTTTGAAAAAGAGACACAACTTTTTCCAGTAAATAACTGTTTTGAAAAACACCTCCGCTGAGTATTACTCTTTTATTTTTATGTTGTAAGCTGATTTGTATTATCATCGCAGCAAGAGCATTCATAAATTTTGCCGGTATTAGCTCTTTTTTCTCTTCGGCAAGTATCTCCTTGATAAGATTTTTACAAGATATCACATCATCTTTTACCTCAAAAGTATACTTCTTTCTTGTTTTAAATTCGCGTGCAAGACTCTCCATAATCATCCCGCTCTCTCCTTCGTGTCCTAAAGGATTCAAAAAACCACACAAGGCATACACAGCGTCAAAGAGTCTTCCCACAGAAGTAGTCTGTATAGAGTTTATACCCCTGTTTCGCATGAGGTAGAGCGTTTGTATCTCCTTTTTATCCAAAGAAGATACAAAATCATTGGGCATACTCTTTATTTCCTCAAGAGAAAAAATATCAAACAAAAGGGAAAGAGCAACTCTCTTTGGTTCTTTTATCGCTTTTTCACCCCCTATCAAAAAAAATTCTTCCATATGGCAGACTCTTTTGTACGCTTTTGGTGTTGCCAAAAGCACTTCACCACCCCATAACACTCCATCGTCTCCAAAACCTGTACCGTCAAAACAAAATACCAAAACTTCTTCATCCAAATCATACTCTGCCATCGTACCCAAAGCATGCGCATAATGATGCTGCAGCTGTATAAGTTCACATAAGGGATGATTTTGTATGTACTCTTTGGCCCATTTTGTTGTTTCATATCCTGGATGTTTGTCACATACAATAATGTCAGGTTGAAAATTATAAAGTCTTTGAAAAGTTTGCACAGTCTGCCTGAAATATTCCATAGCACCAACTGTATTTAAATCCCCGATATGAGGTGAAATAACAATATTTCCCTCAAAAGCCAAAGTAATTGTACTTTTTTGCTGTGCACCGAGTGCCAGGATTTTTTTACTCTTTTGTATCTTTGTTACAAAACTCAGTGGGGCAAAACCCCGTGCCAACCGTAATGTGATATTTTGATCGGCAATCTGCATCATAAC
Organism: Sulfurimonas sp. ST-27; assembly: GCF_048081595.1. GTDB lineage: Bacteria > Campylobacterota > Campylobacteria > Campylobacterales > Sulfurimonadaceae > Sulfurimonas > Sulfurimonas hydrogeniphila. The sequence continues at coordinate 943,279 of NZ_CP182226.1, read as the reverse complement.
ACTGTCATCACAGCCGTTAATGATCTCACGGTCATGGTTAAGCGATACTTCCACAACAAGGGGCAATTTTTTAAAGAGTTCTTTTTGATCTTGAATAATCGGTTCATCACTTAAATTTGCACTTGTGGCTACTATGGGGAATTTGAGTTTTTTTAAAATCAATTCATGTAAGGGTGTATAGGGAAGGAACGCACCGATTTTGTCTATATTCGGAGCAATGTATTTGCATAATACCTGTTGCTGGCTTTTCTTTTTTACCAAAACAATGGGACGCTCTTTTGAAACTATGAGTTCTTTTTCACGCTTGGAAACTTGACAGATTTTTTGTAAAGACTCTATATTTTCAAACATTACAGCCAACGGTTTGCTTGGTCTGTGCTTGTTAATTCTCAAAAGCATCACTGCTTCTTCATTTCTTGCATCACATACAAGATGAAAGCCGCCCAGTCCTTTGACAGCCACTGTTTTACCGGATTTTATACACTCACATATTTTTTCTACAGCCTCATTGTTCTGAGCCTGACACTCTTCCATCAAAGATACAAATTCCAACTTTGGTCCACAGTCATAACAGGAAATCGGCTGCGCATGATAACGGCGATTTGTCGAGTCCTCATACTCCTCTTTACATGTATCGCACATTGTAAAGTTTTGCATTGAGGTGTTTTTTCTGTCATATGGAAGATTTTTTATAATGGTATATCTCGGTCCGCAGTTGATACAGTTGATAAAAGGATACATGTAACGGCGGTTTTTCTTATCAAACATTTCACGCTTGCAGTCATCACACAGTGTCATATCCGGGCTCAGCATTGTTGAAAGAGCGCTGTCTTGGGATTTTACAATACTAAAACCATCATCACTTTTGAGCTGTATATCTTCAATGCCAAGCGTATCTATTCTACTCAAAGGCGGCGCTGAAAAATCAATCTCTTTGATAAATTCAAGAAGCGTCTCGTTTTCCCCCTGTACTTCAACAACAACGCCATTTCCATCATTAAAAACAAAGCCGCATAACCTGTACCTGTTGGCTAAGGCATAAATAAACGGGCGAAATCCGACACCTTGAACAATACCGCTGATATATATCTTTTTTCTACAGATAGACTCCGCCGACAACAGCACTCTCCTTGCCAATTGGATAATTCATGTTCATAAGAGGCGGAGACATTTTCAAATTTCTTTGCATTCTTGAAAAAAGTGACTGGTTTGAAAAATGTGTTCCGCACAGTACAATGTGTTGGGCTTTTGTTTTGGATTTGAGTTCCTGTAAAATATCATTAAAATAATCCCCAAAACTCTCAAATATGGAATAAGCGAGGATAGAAGTACTTACATCAGCCAACTGGTATGAGATAATGCTTGAGAGAAAAGCCGCATGGTCAAAACGGTTGTCACTTACATGGGTGTCAATTTGGATACCGCCTTTGCCTACAAATTTCATCGCTTCATTGACAACGCCCCGCATTGTTTCATCTTCAATTCCGAGTAAAATTGCCACTGCTTCAAAAAGCTTCACATCTTTTTTCTTTTGCAGATGAAGCAGCTTTTTATAAATGCGGGGCATGTTTTTTTCCAAATTGACAACAAGTCTGTCAGACCCTTCTCTGAGATTTTTTATATCTTCTATGATGTTTTTGCCATCAAAAGCCTTGGGAGGCACAACTCTGAGAACATTTTTACCGTCATAATACAAAAAAGAGGGTTCTTCGTCAAAATAGGCTCCGACACATTTTTGTCCGAATACCTCATGTTCTGCAATCACAGACATAAAAGAAGCCTCTTCGGGCATAAAAATATGCTGATTTGGATGATACACTTCTTCTGTCCCCTCTATGACATTTACTTGCTCTACATGTAAAGAGTCAAAGTGTTGCATTTTATCAAAAAACATCTGATTTTCTTTTGCAAAGCCGATATATTCGTCAGCGATAGACAAAACATTTCGTTTTTTCAGATTATGTGAAGGGAAAGAGACTCTCTCTCCCTGGGCAATAAAAGAGACATCTTTGTTTAAAAAGACTCTCATGTCTTTTTGCGGATTGATTTCAAGGTCATAATCCATCAGCATATCAGCCTCACAGGCAGCATCAGCATCTTCATAGGCAATAAAATCTACGCCAAGTTTTTGCAATTCTGCTCCCAACAAAATACAAAATCCATCATCAGGATACTTTACATAGGCAGTATTGCGTCCAAGCTTTTCTTTAAGTGCTTCATTTTTAAGCGTTACATGTAAGATCGGTCGCTCAATACCAAGCAGCGCATTAAACTCCTCTGTAATCAAGGAGAGATGGTCTGTTATTTTGGCCGCATTTATCATCATAAGCACGGAGTCATCATGCATTGTATCGGCTTTGTAAAAAAGACGATATCCCATCGTTGTTTTTATGAGCAGCTTTTTATCATCATTGAGTGCTTTTGCCGCCACCTCAAACATCGTACGAAAACTTCCTGCATCATTGGCATAGCGTTCACTCGATTTGTTCACAAGACGTACCGGCACACCACACTCCTGGCAGCTGTTAATGTGATGCGATTCTCTCAAACCGGCACTTTGCATCTCTTCCTTACATGATGCACAGGGAACAACAAATTTCATAGAGGTGTTTTGTCGTGCATAAGGATAGGCATGTAAAAAACTGTAATTGCCTCCGCAACAGCTGCATGATGTAAAAGGATAGTAATATCTGCGTGAGCTTACATCAAACATCTCTTTTTGACAGGAGGGGCAAAGTCCCAGGTTTAAAGGGTATTCATTCTTTAATTCTGTCTTCGAAGAGACTTCTTCCTCGTTTGCATAACTTTTGGAAGCTTTTAAAAAGATGGAAGCCGGCAGTTTTTGTGCAATTGTATCAAGACACGCTTGTAGATTTTCATGTTCTGATGCAAAAGCACAAATGATTTTTCCTTCTCTTTGCGATATGTCCGCAACAATATCACAGGTTTTTACAATAGATACGACTGTATTATAAAGATAGTTTTGAGAAGATGTTGTGTGTAATTCCAAGATGAATGCCATTGAATGCCTTTAAAATGATTTTTCTGTGTCAGAAAGAAGCGCTATGCTTCTTTCTCTTTAACAAATTTGGTACCGCTGACAACAATACCAATGTCTCCCTCTTTCCAAAATATGGTACGCCATACCTGATAATAGATATGAAATGCCACCCAGGAAAGGATAAACCACATAGTCATGTGATGTACAATACGCACATCCATAATATTTGTTCCCGTTGCCGTTGAACCAATCATCCATGATGAAACCGGCAGGGTCCAGTCTGTCACCAAATGCAACATCCAGGGCCACCATGACCCTATAGAACTCAGCCCGGATTCAAGCCCGTGTACATAGAGTTGCAGTCCTGTCAAAAGCATCCATGCAAGCATTAAATGAAACAGCAAAAAGAAAACAGTATTGAAACTGTCACTGTGAGTAGAATCAAACTTTTTACGGCGGTTCAGCATAACAAGGTTGATGATTACTTCAAAAAACTCTTTGATGTTTCCTGCCGTCGGGATGATCTTTTTATATGGCTTTTCAAATCTTGAAAAGAAATAAAGATACGCGATGACAATACTGCTGACGTCAAATATGATTGCAATCATAAAATGCACCCATCGGTTCCATGCCATCACATACTTCATAACAGCAGGCTCAGCAATCAGTGTCTGATAATAAGGATGCCCTATATAGAGTCCGGTTACCACCGCACCTACCATGCTGAATGCGACAACCCAGTGGTTGAGCCGCATAAAAGCTGTCATCCTTTTGACTTGTTTGTATTTAGGTTTCATAATTGTTCTCCTTAGATACTGCAACCGGTATCTATTTTATAGACACCGAGTTCCTTACCCTTTGTATCAACAACATGCACTGCACACGCGATACAAGGATCAAAACTATGAATGGTACGTATAATCTCCAGAGGCTGTTCGGGATCAGCCACCTTTGTACCGATAAGTGCTGCTTCGTATGCTCCCAAACGGCCTTTGTAATCCCGTGGTGCAGCATTCCATGTTGAAGGCACTACTGCCTGATAATTTGAAATTTTTCCGTTTTCTACTCTCACCCAGTGACCGAGCGCTCCGCGAGGTGCTTCGGCAAGTCCCATTCCTTTTGTCTTCACACTTACTTTGTCAAAATCAAACTCTGTCCATGTTCGCAAATCTCCGCTTGCAGCATTTGCAGCCAACTCATCTACCCACTCAACCATAACATCAGCCATAAGCTCTGTCTCAATAGCACGGGCTGCTGTACGTCCGACTGTACTAAAGAGTACCGCTGTCGGTAAATTACCGCGTTTTAAGAAGTTCATGACATATTTTGTTATTCTCTCATCTTTTTTGGCAACACCGACAACCATACGTGCCAAAGGTCCGACTTCAACACGGGTATCATTATAAATCGGAGACTTGATCCAGGAGTATTTCTCATCAGTTTTAAGGTAGGCTATGCCATCCTCTTTTTTATCAAGTCCGGTATATTCCGGAATGGTTGTACCATCATACGGATGTTCGGGTTTTCCTGTACCTGCATACCATGAGTGTGTAACATCTTCTGCAATTTTTTGCGGATCAACATCTTCAACTTTTGACAAATCACCACCATAAACCAGTCCGCTTGGAAAAAGTGTTTTTGCCTTGTAAAAACCGGTATCATCAAGTCTGAAATCACCATAGGTCATATAGTTAAGCAGACCTCCGCCGGTTCCGCCGACACCTTTGCCCTGCATAAGTTCAGTAAATGTTGCTTTCGAATCCGTTGCTTCATCGGCATACATTGTTCCAGCCATATAAACATCCGGAAGGTAGGCCTGCTTGACAAACTTTGTGGTATCTTGTAAAAGCTGTTTAAACAAAGCAATTCTTGCAGGATTTTGAATATCCTGCACACAGGTCACCCCACCGACAACTATAGACTGAGGATGCGGATTTTTCCCGCCAAATATAGCCTGCATTTTTGCCATATCTCTTTGAATATCCAGTGCTTTGAGATAATGTGCAACACCAATGAGGTTTTGTTCCGGAGTCAGTTTATAATGTTTGTTCCCCCAGTAACCATTCCCGAAAATTCCAAGACGGCCCTGTTTGACAAACTTGGCTACTCTCTCTTGGACCTCTTTAAGATCTCCATATCCTTCATACGGGACTGTTCCGGCTACTGCAGCCCATTTTTCTGCTTCTTTTGCCGCTTTTTTCGGATCTGCCGAGAGTGCTGAAACAACATCCACAAAGTCAAGTGCATGCAGGTGATAAAAATGCACCAAATGGTCATGCATATAGAGTGCCCCCTGAATAAGGTTACGCACCAAACGCGCATTTTTAGGAACAGTAATGTCAAAAGCATCTTCTACTGCCTCAATACTTCGCTGATAATGCGTTCCCGTACAAACACCACAGATACGCATAGCCAACAATCCCGCATCGCGTGGATCACGGCCTTTTAAAATTGTCTCAATCCCTCTAAAGAGTGTTGAGGAAGCATACGCATCTACAATTGTATTGTTCTCATCTATAATTGCCTCTATTCTTAAATGACCCTCGATTCTTGTTATAGGGTCAACTACTATATGTTTCTTTGCCATTATGCTTCTCCTCCATCTTCTTTCTTCCCTGCTACTGCACTGGCCACTGCATGAATACCTATACCTATGCCCGCTGCGGTCAAGAGTCCCAAACCAAACTCATCAACAGTTTTTTCCACACCGCCGGTAGGTGCTTTAATTTTCGCATCTGCCATTGGTCTCTCATACGCATATTTATCCCAGAAATCCGGTTCTGAACAACCGATACAACCGCGGCCAACACCGACAGGCCAGTTCACACCCTCGTTATATCTTACTATGGAACAGTTGTTAAATGTCATTGGACCTTTACAACCGACTTTGTAGAGACAGAAGTTGTTTTTTGCACCCTCGTCACCCCACTCTTCCACATACTCACCTGCATCAAAGTGCGCTCTTCTTTCGCAGTTGTCATGAATTCTATAGCCAAAAGCAAACTTCGGACGAAGCAGTGAATCCAGTTCCGGAACCTGTCCGGTTAGGATGTAGTGTAAGATAACCCCTACCATATTTGCAGGATTGGCAGGACAGGCAGGAATGTTGATAAGAGGTTTGCCCTGTATGACATCCATCACACCTACCGCACCTGTCGGATTTGGAGCAGCCGCAGGCACTCCTCCAAAAGTCGCACAACTTCCGACTGCAACAACAGCAGCTGCATGTTTTGCCACACGCAACAAGTGGTCATGCATAGTCTCACCGCTTGCACCTATAGTTCCAAACTGTCCGTTCATGCCAAGCGGTACCGCTCCCTCAACAAACAGAAGGTATTTGTCTTTGAAAGTCTCCATCGCATCTTCAAGCTGTTTTTCAGCCTGATGTCCTGCAGCAGCCTGAAGTGTTTCATGAAACTCCAAAGAGATGATATCAAGCACAATTTCATCAATTTTCGGTCCGTCTGAACGCAGTAATGCCTCAGAGTTTCCGGCACAGTCTGAGAGTTCCAGCCAGATAACAGGCGCTCTGTTCATAAGCAGCGCAGCGTCAGCTACAAGCGGAGTAAAAGAAGCCGGAAGCATAAGCATACCGGTTACTGCACTTGCCCACTTTAAAAAATCCCTTCTCTCGATTCCCTGCATCTCCAAAACATCAGTAATGTCCAATCTGTTATTAATCGGTTGTTGCGTTTTTAACTCTTCAATACGGGCTTGACACTTCTCAAACAGCTTTTCATAATAAGCATCCCCTTTGTTCGTCTCAACGCGTGCACTTTTTGATGTAAAGAGTTTTTTTACACCTTCAATTCTATCCGCCATAGCTGACTCCTTCTCTATAAATGAATAATCATTCACTATCTTACAAAAGAATAACTTAAACAAATATAATATTTATTAAATTGAACTAAATTTATATTTTTCTTATATGGTTTTAGAACTAAACAGCTGTCTGAACTAGTGAGTAGTACACACAGAACAGACATCAAAAGTGCGAAATATGAATTTTGCATCTGCCTGTGAGCAATGCAGCATTGCCTGTTGTGCGGGGGAAGGATTTTCTTTTGTAGCGCTTGCTATATTGTACTGTGTCGGAGTGATGATTTCATAAGACTTTATAATACCCTCTTTTATTTGTACTCTGTGAATTAACGGTCCCCTGGGTGCTTCCACAACACCTTCTCCCGTTCCTGAGATGTTTTTAAGAGGAATAGTCTCTCTACAGGATGCTTCACTGATATTTATCTCATCCAAAAGTTTTTTGCAAAATCCAAGAAGATATGCGGTCTCATAAATGCGTGCCATAACACGGGTATAGGCACTGTCTTTAAATCTTCTGTGCATATTTTTTATGAGCTTAAACTCTTTTGCCATGCAACGTGCAAGCGGACCTGTTTCGTAAAACTGGTTTTTATAAAGCGCATTTTTTGCATAACTCTTCTCATCCGGCGCATAGGCATCCTGTGTCTCTACATATTTGGAAGCTACCTTGAAAAGCTTCGTCCCTTTTACTTTTGCAGCATGAGAAAACTCATGTATGCCTATACTTAAAAATGTATCTTTTGCATGACCTTTTTTGTGCATCTCCAAATCTATCAATAACTGCTCAATTTTTGCAAAATCACTCTCAAGCGGTGCAAAGTCTTTACATGATTCAAAAGATAAAAACTCCTCAACACTCGCGCCTAAAGTCTCTGCTTCAAAATACTCTGTCAGTTTTTGCAAATGACTTTTTGCCTTTGTAAGGTCCACATAGGTAAAATCACTTGTAATCCCTCCGGGAACCATATAAGAGGAATGCGGCCACTGTCCGGCAAAAATTGCCAGGATTTTTGTTGCAAAAGAGGCTCCGTAAGCTCCTTTAAGCGGAGTATTGAGCAGTTCTTCGGACTCTGAAAGTTCTCTGAGGTGCGGAACAAGCACCAAATATATCCATTTCAGATGGTTTTGAATAATTTCTAAAACCAGTGTTATTTCACGTACCTTTGCTGCTTTGTTTGTTATCTCAACAACAGAATCGCTGTTTTTATAGGCATCTTCTATTGCCCGCACACTTGCCAAAAGATGGGAATGCCCGCAAATACCACACACTCTTGGGGTAATTACCAAAGCATCCATAGCATTTTTGCCCTCAAGCATCTTTTCCATACCTCTGAAATGTGGAAAGGCTATGGTTACAAAATCGACGATATTGCCTTTCATATCAAAATAGAGTGAGGCTTCACCCTCTATCTGTTCAAGTATTGTTTTTGTAATCAATCAGAGGCTCCTCAAGTCGTTTTATGTGGAATGTTTTTGCAATACCTGTTACAGTCAGGTAGGCTCTCTTTGGTACACCGACAGGAGCATCTGCCGGTATGGACATATTTGTTTTTGTCTCAAAAAGATTTGTTCTTGGAAAGTCACTCTCTGTACAGCCAAAGCAGGGTGTTCCCGATCTTGTTTTGGAGTTCACACCATTCCAGAGAATTGTATTGCATGATCCGTGTGTCATCGGTGCACGACAACCCTGCTTGTAAAACAGGCAGCCTTCTTTTTCTCCAAAATGGTTTGCATCCACTTTCCACTCAAAATATTCGTTTCGTGTGCAGCCGTGATGCACCAGGGAGCTGTAAAGTTCTTGTGGTCTGTGCTCTTCATCAAGAACAATCTTGCGCCTGTCAATAATCATATTCAGTGTGAAACCCAGCCACTCCGGATGAACCGGGCACCCGGACAGGTTGATTATTTTTGCATTATATTCCTGCAGAGGACCGCTTTTTTCTGCTTCATTAAAAAGTATACCGGAATTTGTCTGGGGAGAAGTTGCCTTGAATATGCCGCCAAAACTGGCACAGGTACCGACTGCTATAATGTATTTGGCATTTTTTGCATAATGGCGGAGTATTTTGTCTACAAAAACACCTGCCCTTTTTAAAGACGGATCATATGCCCCTTCAAATATCAAAACATCACAGCCTGTTTTGCACTCTGCCATTTCGCTTAAAGCGTATTTTGAGGGTAAAAGGGGATGCTGTAAAAATTCTGTCTTTTCTAAAAGTTCGCCTAAATAATCCAGATTTAAAAAAGAGTGGGCATTCCCGTTACATGTAAGGCCCTGCAGCCAAAAAACCTTTAATTTATGTTCTTGTTTTGAGTGCATTATAAATGTTCTCAGAAATTGACTGTTTATAATCATCCAATGGTTCAGGAAGAATTTTCTCACCGTAAAGAAATACCATACCGCCCAGATAGCCCATGAAAAGCCCAAAAGCTGAGAAGAAATCCTGATCATGCAACTCACCTGAAGCCACACCCTTTTCAAAAAATATCATCATTTCCGTAATAAAAGGAGAAACACATATCATTCCCTCACATCCGTCTTTAAACACTTCCCTGTTTGAAAGATAGACACGCAAAAAATATTCTATCATTTCCGGTCTCTCTTTGGCCGTATCAAAATACATGGAGACAATTTTTTCAATTTTTTCCTCTGTGCTTATATCACTCTCATTGATGGCACGGATATTTTTGCCCAAATATTCAGAGATATACATAATGAGTTCTTTTGCCAAAATATCTTTTGAACTAAAGTAGTTATAAAAGTTGCCGACACTCATACCTACTTTTTTCGCTATGTCAGGAATGGTGGTAATATAAAATCCGTTTTCAGAAAAAAGTTCCAGTGCCGCAGAAATTATTCCGTTTTTACGCTCTTCTTTTGTTGTTCTTGCCATACTCTTCCCAATAATTATATTTTCTGATTATAGCACCTTATCAGTGTAAGTGCAAAAATTATCTACCTAAATCAGCCTAAAAAGTAACGTATAGAAGCAAATCCGTAGACCTTTGTTTCACTTATCGCATCAATCTGCTCTTGCGTGACAATCCCGCCAAGGGCAAAAATTTTGACATCTGTCATCCCTGCTATACTTTGCAAATCCTGCACACCTTTGGGTTCACCCTTGTCCGGAGACGAAAATACGGGACTGTACGTCACATAATCAGCTCCCATCGCCTCGGCTACATGTACTTCATCATGCGTATGTGTACTGATGATGACTTCAAGCCCCAGTTCTTTTGCCTTTGGAATATCATCAAACTGTTGTGATGTCAAATGCACACCATCTGCACCCAATTCCTTAGCCAAGTTATATTCTTGATGCAAAAACACCTTGAGTTCGTGCAGGGGTTTGCACATTTGCACAAAGTTTTGTGCTTCTATGGCGTAGTTTTCATTCTCTTTGTCACGGTAGAGTGCAAAATCAGGCATATATTTTCTGAGTTGAAAATAAGAAGGAGAGGACGTTATGAGGTACTTTTTCATTATTTTTTCAACAAAGGATTTTGAAAATCTATTTTCTGCACATCCACATTTTTTGCATAACGCTCTGCCATTGCACAGACATGATAGTCGAGTCTGTCAAGCAAATAAAGTTCGGGTTTTGTATATTTTGCTTTTGCCTCTTCTATATAATTTTGTAAAAATGCCAAAGCTTCTGTTTCATCTTCAAACTTTATCTCGGCTATCATCTTTTGTATCATCTCATATTCATCCCCGCAGGCAGACAAAAAATCATAACTCAAATCCATAGTTTTAAGGTTGTGATGTGCTTTGGAAAATGCAAAATTATTATACAGCATACAGCCTACAAAGTATTCAATATCCGAGGGTTCATATTCGGAGTACTGATTTGCTTCTTTTGCAAAATGTTTATGCCAGATATCTAAAATCTTTTCTATTTTTTTATCCATTTTTTCTCTCTCTGTTTTTTATAATTTTTGTAAAAGTTCTTATGTTTTCGGGAAACGATGCTTTCGCTTCGTCTTTTAGGCTTTAAAGACTAAAGCCTAGATTAAAACCTCACTACCCTTAAGTTAAGCATTTTTTTGAACCGGTACTTCAGTGCCGGCTGTTGCAATAATCTTGCCACTCTCAGCCGGCACTGAAGTACCGGTTCCGAGAAAACATCTGTTTTTTGCGTATTATACTCAAGTATGATAAACTTATACTATGATAAAATTAAACAATGCCTCCTCCAAACAGTTACATGTAATCCTTCCAAATACAAACAAAGCATTGGCGGAGGTGTTGAAAAATGCCTCGCCTCAGGAGATGCAGACGCTGACACAGTCAAAAGATTTGGGCTCCGTCTTAGAAGCTTTATTGCAACGCTCTGTCAATTCAACAGCAAAACAGGATAAACTTTTGCTTGATTTGCTGCAGAACAATCCGACACTGAAAAATTTGACAAACATAAACTCGACACTCAAAGAACTCTTACAGACCTTACAACAGAACAAAAATCCGCTGCCCTTGGAAAAAACACTTGAAGGTTTTTTAACAGATATCAAAGAGATAAACCCAAAAGAGCTAAAAACAAAACTGCAAAATTCCGGTATTTTTTTAGAAGCAAACATAAAAAATTCACAAAACCCAAAAGAACTTTTTTCATCGGACTTGAAGGCTGTTCTTTTGCAAACCCATGAAGCATTGACGAATTCATCACAGCCAAATAAACACGAAATACTCAAACATATAGATAAACTTCTGCTTCAAATAGATTACAGCCAACTGCTTTCGCACCTGAAAAATGCCTCATCGCTTTATCTCCCTTATGTATGGGATGAACTTGAAGAGGGGAATATAACTGTAAAAAATGCAAAAAACAATAAATTTTTTTGCGATATCCATTTGCAGCTCAAAAACTACGGAGAGCTTGACCTGAGACTGGCACTTTTTCAGGACAATCAACTCAGTATCAATATAAGTACCCAAAACAAAACACTGAAATCTCTCCTGCAAAGCAATCTGCAAAACCTGAAAAAACAGCTCTTACATGTAAACATCCTGCCAAAAGAGATTCGCTTTGTTAACGTGCAGCAAAATGATTATGAAAAACAAATAAATGACGACCTGGAAATGGGATTTGAGCTAAAAGCATGAAAGAAAAAGCAGTCGCACTCAAATACAACAAAGAAAAAGACCAGGCACCTCTTATAAGTGCCAAAGGGGAAGGCAAAACAGCACAAAAAATCATTCAGCTTGCCAAAGAAAACGGTGTTCCTCTCAAAAAAGACGAAGATTTAGTGGAACTGTTGTCCAAGGTGGAACTTGACAAAGAAATACCTCCGCAGATGTATAAGGCTATCGCTGAAGTTTTTAGCTTTGTTTATTCAGTTACAAGAGAAAAATCATAAACAAATTAAGCGGTTATATGATATTGTTATCATATATTTAATTTCTGGGAAGGTCAATTGTGGAAGAAGAGCTTACATGTAAAAACTTAAATGAAATACAGCTTGGTCAGCTTCACATCACCTGAATTCCACGAATTCAAGAAAAACAGAGAAACATCCTCTGTAAAGCCCTAAAATAGGGGTATCATATTTCAAAAATGGGTGGCACAAACTTTAAGAGAAAGTTTTTTATAATACCTTTATGTATGTTAGAAAAAAGAAAAACTCAAGTGGTTCTGTCAGTATCCAAATAATAAAAAAAGTAAAAGGAAGATCAAAAGTAATTGAGAGCATAGGCTGTTCAAAAGATTCAGATGAGATAGAGGAACTTTTAAAAAAAGGCAAAGAGAGAATAAAAGAGTTAGAGCCCACACTGTTTGACAACATAGAACAAGAAGATAAAAAGTTAAAGTTTTTGTCAATCTCAAATGAGCAAATAATTCCTATAGGTGATGAACTCTTTTTTGGTAAAATCTTTGACAGGATTATCAGTAAAAAAACTATTTTCCAATCAGTGTATAAGAAAAATGATAAGCATGAACTTTTTAAAGCACTTGTAATATCAAGAATACTCTATCCAGGGAGTAAGCTGTATCTAAGTGACTATCTTTTTTATTTTAAAAAGAAAGAGATTAGCGATGAGACAATATACAGATTGGTAGATAGTCTTTATAAAGATGAGATTAAACAAAGAGTTGAAGAGGCTGTATATCAAGATACACTTGCAAAAATAGATAACAATTTAGTTGTAAGCTTCTATGATGTAACAACACTGTTTTTTGAGAGTGAGAGTGAAGATGACCTAAGAAGAATAGGTTTCTCCAAAGAAGGAAAATTAGCACGGCCACAGATACAACTGGGTCTATTTACAACACTACAAGGGTATCCTCTCTCTTATGAGGTGTATCACGGTAAAAAGTATGAGGGGCACACACTCCTTGAAGCACTAAAAAGCTTTCAAAAAAGATTTAAACTAAAACACAAGCCTATTGTAGTAGCTGACAGAGGTATGTTAAATGATGCCAATATAGCTTACCTTGAAAATAACGGGTACAGATATATCCTTGGTGCAAAAATTAAGATGCTACCAGGCAGCATCAAAGAGAAAATTACAAACCTGACATTTATTGATGATAGTACGACCCATGAAATAGAGATTGATAAAACTGTAAAATATACACAAGAAAATCAAAAATACTCTCTTGATATACACCAAAGACTCGTACTTACCTACTCATCAAAAAGAGCCAAAAAAGATAAACGCTTAAGAGAGAAGGCTCTTGAGAGATTAAAAGCAAAGATTGAGTATTCAACCAATCTCACTAAAAAAGATTTAAAACTCTCCCATTATGCAAAGTACTTGGATATTACAGATGATTGCAAAGTAGAGTTTAAACTCAATCATAACAAAGTCTTACAAGACAGCAAACTTGATGGATTAAAAGGGTATATAATAAACGATACTACACTTTCTCATAAAGATATAATAGAACATTACCAAAACCTTTGGCACATTGAAAAAGCTTTTAGAATTTCTAAAACAGATCTTCAAATACGGCCGATACATCACAGGCTAGAAACAAGAATCAAGGCCCATATCCTCATTTGCTTTGTGGCATATGCTATATATAAAGAGTTTGAAGTAAAAACAAGGGATTTAAAAAAAGAATATCAAATTTCATATAAAATTTTAAGGGACCTCATTAAACATGTATTTGCTATAAAGTTGGATGATGGTGAAATATTCCCTATGAAACTATCTAAGATTCAACAAAGATTTTATGATGCTTTGCATAGCTGACTTTAAAATTGTTTAAGTTTTTTCAAAAGTGGGTGGCAAATCGTGGAAAACAGGAAATACAACAAAGAAAAAGACCAGGCACCTCTTATAAGTGCCAAAGGGGAAGGCAAAACAGCACAAAAAATCATTCAGCTTGCCAAAGAAAACGGTGTTCCTCTCAAAAAAGACGAAGATTTAGTGGAACTGTTGTCCAAGGTGGAACTTGACAAAGAAATACCTCCGCAGATGTATAAGGCTATCGCTGAAGTTTTTAGCTTTGTTTATTCAGTTACAAGAGAAAAATCATAAACAAATTAAGCGGTTATATGATATTGTTATCATATATTTAATTTCTGGGAAGGTCAATTGTGGAAGAAGAGCTTACATGTAAAAACTTAAATGAAATACAGCTTGGTCAGCTTCACATCACTCCAAAAGAGTATGAAAAAATTCTTGACATTCAAAGTGCTGTTTTAAATAAACTGTCACTCAATGACGATTATGAGGATATCCTTCAGCATTTATGCCTGTTGACAGAACATCTGTTGCCAAATTCTGTCGCATCCATTATGCTTGTCAACAAAGAGACCGGTTTTATGAGTGTACTTTGCGCCCCTTCTATACCTGATTCAGGACGAAAATCCCTGGAAAATCTCAAACCGGGACCCGGTGGCGGCTCTTGCGGCAATGCAGTCTTTCACAATAAGCCTCAGTATGTTTTAAATACATTTAAAGACAAAAGATGGGCTGATTTAAGACAGGTTGCCTATGATTACAATCTCTGTTCCTGCTGGTCCATGCCAATTGTCGATGAAAACAACAAAGCCGTCGGAAGCTTTGCCCTCTCCTCTTTTGAACATCGACTGCCGACGCCTTTTCACAAAAAACTTCTTGAAACAGCCGCATTTATTGTTAATATTGTATTAAAAAACAAAGAAATAGAGAACAAAATACAACATATGCTTTATTATGACAGTTTAACAGGACTGCATAACAAAACATATATAGACAAATTATTGAATGACACTCAGGAACATACTCTTTTAATTCTCGATATCAATAATTTCAGCTATATCAACAACACTTACGGTTTTTCTGTAGGCGACGCACTGCTCACCAATGTTGCAGATATCTTTACAGCAAAACTGCAATATCCGAAAATATGCAAGCTTGAAGCAGACAGGTTTGCCATTATTTTACATGCAGATGCCAATGTGGAACAAAATGTTAAAAAGATACAGGAGTATTTTTACACCTATGAACTGCTTATAGATTCCATAGCCTTGAATATCTCTTTTTCCTACGGAGCTGCCACGGGCAGCACAAACCTTTTTAAACATGCGATTATCTCCTTGAAACATGCAAAAACAAGAGGCAGAAGTGCTCTCTATATTTTTGACAACAAGGAAGAAAATATTTTTTTTCAAAAAAGAAAAGAGTTTATAGAGGCAAATAATATTTTGCACAATGCCCTTATTTCAAATAATATTGTTCCTTTTTTTCAGGGTATACGGGACAACAGCACCGGTGAAATTACAAAATTTGAAGCACTTGCCCGAATAAAAACAGAAAAAGAAATTTTTTCTCCCTACTTCTTTTTGAAACCTGCCCACTCCTCCGGTCTTCTGCCGGAAATCACCAAAATCATGATAGACAAAACTTTTGAAATTATGTCACATAATGAGTATATCTTTTCAATAAATCTTACAGAAGATGATTTGACACGTCACTATATTCTGGATTATTTAAATGAGAAATCTGCCAAATACAGTATAAACCCTTCCCGTGTTATTTTAGAGATACTTGAAGGCATCAGTGCAAGCGGAAAGAAAAACCATATCCAACAGTTAAATGCTTTAAAAGAAAAGGGATATGCCCTTGCTCTGGACGATTTTGGTATTGAATATTCAAACTTTGAAAGAGTCTTGGATCTTGATATAGACTTTTTAAAAATTGATGCAAAATATATAAAAGACATTGACACCAATCCAAAAAGTTATGAAATCACCAAAGCGATTGCATTTTTTGCAAAAAATGCCAATATCCCCTGTGTAGCCGAATTTGTACACAATGCCAGTGTGCAAAAGATTGTTGAAGACCTGGGCATTGAATACTCACAGGGATATCATTTCAGCAAACCCAGTCAAACACTTCCTAGCCCATAGGATATAAAATTTCCTGATGCACTTTATCGCAGGCGTCAAGCACTTCCTGTGAAAGTTCTACATCCATTGCCGCCAAACTTGCATCAAGTTGTGCCGGTTGCGTGGCACCTATAATAGTGGATGCAACAAAAGAAAACTGTTTGGACCAGGCAATTGCCATAGTTACCGGGTCAAGCCCTGCATCATGCGCTATTTTTAAATATTTTTGCGTCGAAGCGAGCGTCTTGTCATTAAGAAATCTTTGTGCCATGGCTCTTTGTCTTGCATTTTTTGATTGTACATACGTTGCAAATCTTCCTGTTGCATTATTTGTCTGATTGTATTTGCCGCTCAAGACTCCGCCTGCAAGCGGCGAATACGGCAAAAGCGAAATCTGCTCTTTTTCACAAAGCACAGCAAGTTCATCCAAAAATCTGCGATTTAAAAGAGAAAAATTGTTTTGAATGGACTCAAATCTGGCATATCCTTTGAATTCACTTGTCATTAATGCTTTTGAAGTACCGTAGGCCGTATCGTTGGACGTTCCTATATAACGCACCTTACCGCTTTGTACAAGTCTGTCAAAGGCTTTAAGACTCTCCTCAATCGGCACTACGGTATCCGGCCAGTGCATCTGATACAGATCTAGATAGTCAGTCCCCAAACGTTTAAGACTTCCCTCAACCGCCTTCTCAATATGAAAACTGTCTATTGCTGTCAGTCCGTGACGAACAGGCGGAACAAACCAACCGCTTGTAGCCCCTGCAACCTTTGTAGCAAGTATAACACTCTCACGCGGTTTTGTTTTGAGCCATCGGCCTACAATCTCTTCTGTCACTCCTGCAAGTTTGGCAGAAGGAGGTACAGGATACAACTCGGCTGTATCAAAAAAATTCACACCTGCTTCATAGGCTTTGTCCATTATTTCAAAAGCAGCCTTCTCATCAGGTGTCTGTGTCCCAAACGTCATAGTGCCAAGGCATATTGGACTGACTCTCAAGCCTGTTTTTCCTATATATCGAAACTCCATTATTTTAATTCTCCCCAGTTATCTCCGATATTTAAACTTGCCCGCAGAGGTATTTTGAGTTCTACAATATGATCCATAATATTTCGGAATCTCTCTCCGAGTACATCAACTTCTTTTGCATCAACTTCAAAAATCAGTTCATCATGAATTTGCAGTAACATTTTAGCCGGCAGTTTTTCCTCATTGATAATAGTATGGATTTTATTCATACTGAGTTTTATTATATCACTCACACTTCCCTGAAAAACAGTATTGACTGCTTCTCGCTCATAGGCAGCCTTGTACATCGGCGTGGCGTTTTCATAGTCAAAATAGCGTCTGCGTTTGAGTAATGTTTCTACATATCCCTGTTCTTTTGATTTTTCCACTATAGAACGAAAGTAGGCTTTAACTGTCGGAAAGGATGCAAAATACTTCTCTATAATTGCTTTTGCCTCTTTTGTTGGAATGCCCAGAGTATCTGAGAGTTTTTTCTGCCCCATTCCATATAAAAGTCCAAAATTAACGGTTTTTGCTATGTTTCTTTTTGCTTTTGCTTCCTCTTCACCGAATAATACCACAGCCGTCTGTAAGTGAATATCTTTGTCATGCATAAATGCATCCACCAAAACAGGATCCTGTGAAAAATGCGCCAAGAGGCGCAGTTCCATCTGCGAGTAATCAATACCAATGAGTTTTTTGCCCTCACCGGCTACAAATGCTCTACGGATTTTTGCACCCAGCGGTGTTCTTGTCGGAATATTTTGCAAATTCGGGTTTTTTGAGCTCAGTCTTCCTGTTGCTGTACCGGTTTGCACAAAAGAGGTATGAATTCTATGGTGTTCATCCTCATCCGCCAATTTTAAAAGCGGGTCAATATAGGTAGAGTAGAGTTTATGAACCTCACGATACTCCAGTAGTTTTGGGATGACGGGATGCTTCTCTTTTAAAGAACTGAGCACTTTTTCATCTGTAGAATAGCCTGTTTTTGTCTTTTTTCCCACAGGAAGCCCGAGTTTTTCAAAAAGTATCTTGCCGAGTTGCTGTGTTGAATTGATGTTAAACTCACTCCCCGCAAGTTCATAGATACTTTTTGTCAAGTGTTCGAGTGTCTCTTTTACCTCAATCAAAAACTTTTCTAAAAAGGCTGTGTCGACCTCTATCCCCTCCTCTTCCATTTTCAAAAGTGTATGAATAAACGGAATTTCAACTGTTTTTGCCTCTTCTATGAGGTGTGTCGCATCCTGGAGTTCCAGTTTTTGTAAAAAGAGTTTATAGAGTTTTCGTGTTATAAAAGCGTCCTCTGCGGCATACACACAGGCATCATCAAGTTCCACGGTAGAAAAGTTTTCCCCTTTTTTTACCGTATCTTTGAAATGCACCATTTCATGCCCTAGGAGTTTGTCAGAAAGTTTGTCCAGGCTTAAAGCAGATTCCGGGTTAATAAGCCATGCCAAAATCATACTGTCACAATATACAGGCAGCTCTTTTTCATCTAAAAAACGTAAAACAAAATGCAAATCAAATTTTATGTTATGACCCACTACACGAGAGTTGAAAATACGGCGCATAGCACTTCTGGCAACATCTTTGCTTACCTGATCAGCCACTCCCAAATAAAAATGCCCAAAAGGAACATAATAGGCTTCCTCATCATTAAAAGAAAAGCTAAAACCGACAAGTTTGTTTTTTATATAATCCAGTCCCGTTGTTTCCGTGTCAAAAGCAACAACTGTATCTGCATCGAGTTTGTCAAGAACCTTGTTCAACTCTGTTTCGTCCGTAAGCAGTGTCGCTTTAAAATCCAGTTTTGAAGCTTTTTCCTCACAGGACTCTTGCAGTTTTTTGGCGCTTTCCTGACGCTCGGGGCTGACCATGTTTTTTGCATGAAGTGTACGCAGAATTGCATTTTGTTCATACTTGACCAGTTCGTCATAAATATTTAAAAACGGATTTTCCACATCCATTTTATACTCTTCAAAATCAAAATCTTTGCACTCAAACACATCGGGATGCAAAGTTACCAACTCTTTTGACATATAAGCCTGTTCTTTTGACTCTATGAGCTTTTTTTGTGTCGCACCCTTGATTTCGTCTATATGGGCATAAATATTATCTAAAGAACCATACTCCTTTAGCAGTTTCTCGGCACCGACTTTTCCTATGCCTTTGACACCGGGAACATTGTCCGCACTGTCGCCGAGGATGGACTGGTAATCTATAAACTGTTTCGGGGTAACACCGTACTTGTCATAACAGGCTTTTTCATTGATATATTTTTTCTTAATGGCATCAACAATGACTACTTTGTCATCATCTATGAGCTGGTAGAGGTCTTTGTCATGGGAAACAACTCTGACTTTGTAGCCTTTTTCTTTTGCACACTTGACTACTGTCGCTATAATATCATCCGCTTCAAAACCGCTCTTGCCGAGTGTTTTGTATCCCATCTTGTTTATCCACTCTATGGCAACGGGAAGCTGTTGTGTGAGTTCCGGCGGCGGCGCACTTCGGTTTGCTTTGTAATTGACATCTATTTCATTTCTGAAAGTATCGCCTTTGGAGTCTATGGCAAAAATGATATAGTCACTGTCATGCTCTTTTTGCAAACTCGAAATAAAATTGGTAAACCCGGTTAAAAGTCCGGTCGGGAAACCGTCTTTTGTACGTAAATGCTGAGGAAGTGCGTAAAAACTCCGAAAGAAAAATCCGAATGTATCTATGACTGTAACTGTTTTGCTCATGAAGAAACCTCTGCAGCATCAAGCATATCATTGATTGCCTCTTGCAGTATGCTTGAATCATAACCGGTATCTTTGGCACGTTTGAGTCCAAAATTAACTGCCTGTTCTGACAAAGGATTATTAACAGGAATGACAGTCTTGACTATATTCAAAGCAATAGCATACTCCTGTACCTCTTCCGGTGCACTCGAAGGATTGTCCGCATAACGAATCATTTCAACAAATTCTTTCTCAAAACTCCAGTGCTCAAAGATTTTTGCTGTTACCTGAGAACTTGTCACTTCTACATATGCTTTTTCCAGCTCTGCCAAATTGTTGGAATGTTCTGCTTCTGATTGAAAACTCATACCCTCATCTTCCTGGATGACATCACTTGCTATCAGAATTTTCCCTGTTTCTTGCAAAAATGCAGCCAAATACAATGTATCAGCCTTTTGTTTATCTATCTTTGCATACCATTTACGCATAAGCGTTGCCTGCATACTGGAGATTTCTGCAAATTTCTCACTTGTTACTCCGTAAGGTTGCATATCTACATTTAAAAGTTTACGCACAGAGTTTCCAAGCGCGATAGAACGTGTCATACTCATACCAAAAAGTGAAACAGCCTGTGCAACACTTTTAATCTCTCTCCCAAAACCATACAAAGGAGAATTGGCATGTTTAAGTAAATTGGCAACTATCATAGGATCACGTTCCACAACCTTGACCAAGTCACCGACACCTGCCTCTTCATCCGCATAAACCCGGTTAATGTCAATAATAGTCTTTGAAAGAGGAGGAAGCGATTTTATACTCTCAATAATTGAGCTCTTCATAAAATAAGCCTTTATTTTTCTTTTATTATAACATATTGTGCTAAAATGTTTTTAGAGCAAATACAACAAGGTTATGAGAATGAAAACATATGATGATAATTTAACCGGATTGACACAAGAAGAAGTACAGGAACGCCTGAACAAATACGGCTACAATGAATTAAATGAAAAAGAAGAGAGTTGGCTGCATCGGCTTTTACGACGATTTTGGGGACCTATTCCATGGATGATTGAAACAGCTGCTGTTCTTTCTGCCATTGCACGCAGGTGGGAAGATTTTGCTGTCATCTTGTTTATGCTGCTTGTCAATGCTTTTGTTGATTTTTATCAAGAGTCAAAAGCACTGAGTGCCATCGCCGTTTTAAAGAAAAAACTGGCAAGAAAAGCACTTGTACTGCGTGAGGGAACATGGCAGAGTATTGATGCAAAAGAGCTTGTACCCGATGATATTATCAAAGTAAAAATAGGGGATGTTGTTCCGGCAGACTGTAAACTCCTGGGCGGCGGAGAGTTTTTGCAGGTTGACCAGTCTGCACTGACGGGAGAATCTCTGCCTGTCAACAAACAGGCCCAAGAGGATCTCTATGCCAATGCTATTATCAAACAGGGTGAGATGATAGCACGTGTAACAGCTACAGGAATCAACACCTACTTTGGCAAAACGGTCGGTCTTGTCGCCAAGGCCGAAAAAGAGGAGCAGGGACATTTCCAGAAAATGGTTATCAAAGTGGGAGATTTTCTCATTGTTGTGACAGTTGTCCTTATAGGGATTATTATCTGGCATGGAGTCTCCAGAGGCGAGCCGCTTTTGGACCTGCTGATATTTGCGCTTATTTTAACCATTTCGGCGATTCCTGTGGCGATGCCTGCGGTTTTAACAGTGACTATGGCACTGGGTGCCAGAGTCCTGGCAACCAAAGAAGCCATCGTTACAAAACTCTCAGCCATTGAAGAAGCAGCGGGCATGGACATTTTATGTTCAGACAAAACAGGCACGCTCACACAAAACATTATGAGTCTTGCCGAGCCGTATCTTGTCGGAGACTTTGCACAGGAGCAGTTACTGCTTTATGCTGCATATGCCAGTAAAAAAGAGAATGAAGATCCCATAGAAAAACCGATTTTTGACTATATTGAGGCGCATCATCTCAGCAAAAAACTTCAAAAATCAAAAATGAAAAAGTTCATCCCTTTTGATCCGGTGCATAAAAAAACAGAAGGCGTCTTTGAGGATGGCTTCATTTATACCAAAGGGGCTCCCCAGGTTATTATAGAGTTATGTGATGAAAAAGAGTTTGATAAAAAAGAAGCCTACAAAAAGGTGGATGATTTTGCGCAAAAAGGGTTTCGCACACTTGGTGTGGCCTATAAAAAATGCGAAGAGGACTTCTACCATTTTGCCGGACTCATTCCGCTTTTTGATCCTCCGCGTGAAGATTCCAAAGAGGCCATAGCCGAAGCAAATGCCAAAGGTGTGGCAGTGAAAATGGTCACCGGTGACAATATCGCTGTTGCAAAATATATTGCCGGTATTTTAAATATCGGACAGGATATAGAAAACATCAAAGAACTCAAAGGACAGAGTACAAAAGAGTACATCTATCTTTCAAAAATTATCGTACGTTCAATATTGAAGACTTTGCAAAAAGATGCGGACAAAGAGGAAATTAAAAAAGAGGTAACCCAGATAGTCGAAGAAGTGCAAAAAGAGCTTGATGCGCAGCCGCTTCCTGAGGGAACTGTCCGTCAGCATGAGAGTGAAATTGTCAAAATTATTGAAAATGCCGACGGTTTTGCACAGGTTTTTCCGGAAGACAAATACTTTATAGTAGACAAGCTCCAAAAAGCAGACCATATTGTCGGTATGACCGGTGACGGGGTCAATGATGCTCCTGCACTTAAAAAAGCCGATTGTGGAATTGCGGTAAGCGGTGCGACTGATGCCGCGCGGGCAGCAGCGGATATTGTACTTATGGCTCCGGGTTTACATGTAATTGTAGATGCGATTGAGCAGGCACGTATTGTATTTGAGAGAATGAAAAGCTATGTTGTTTACCGTATAGCAGAAACCATTCGTATTTTGGCATTTATGACACTGGCTATTGTGGTGTTTGATTTTTACCCTATTACCGCGATTATGATCATTCTTTTGGCACTGCTCAATGATATTCCCATTATGGCAATTGCTTATGACAACACAAAAGTAGAGGAAAAACCGGTACGATGGGATATGAAAATCGTCTTTATTCTCTCGAGTTGGCTTGGAGTTGCCGGAGTGCTGAGTTCTTTTACCATCTTTTATATCACAATGGTCTATTTAAAATCACATCCCGATACAGCAATGTTCCTGCCGGAAGTTCCCTCATGGATCGATATGCATGATGATAAATCATTTTTGGGATTTGTCCAGACACTCTTCTTTGTGAAGCTTATTCTCGCCGGGCATTATACGATTTTTAACACCCGTATTGCTGACTGGTTCTTTAAAAAGCCGTATCCGTCATGGCCGCTTTTCCTGGCATCTTTTTTGACAGCACTCATCGGCACGGCCATAGGTCTGTACAGTTTTGGACTCATGACCCGTATTAACTGGCAGTGGGCCCTCTTTTTATGGGGCTATGTAAGTGTCTGGTTTGTATTTAACGACATGGTAAAACGCATAGTTGTCCGATATTATGAAAAACGCTATGGAGAGGAGGCGCTGTAATGACAAAAAAAGAGTATAAAGAAGAACTGTACACTTTGCAGGTTGAACTCGTAAAATTTCAAAAAGAGGTCATCGCAAAAAATTTAAAAGTATGTGTGATTTTTGAAGGTCGTGACGCTGCCGGAAAAGACGGTATGATAAAACGTTTTATAGAGCACTTAAGCCCCAGAGATGCAAGAGTGGTCGCACTTGGAAAACCCAGTGATGTAGACAAAAAATCATGGTATTTTCAAAGATATGTCCAGGAACTTCCTGTTGGAGGGGAAATGGTGTTTTTCAACCGCAGCTGGTACAACAGAGCCGGCGTGGAAAAAGTAATGAATTTCTGCACACAAAAAGAGTATGAACATTTTATGAAAGAGGTAGGCAATTTTGAGCACCTCTTAGTCAATGCGGAAATTATTTTCATCAAATATTATCTTGATATTTCCAAAGAGGAGCAGAAAAAAAGACTGCAGGAGAGAAAAAAAGATCCGCTCAAACAGTGGAAACTCAGCCCGATTGACGAACAGGCACAAAAACACTGGAAAGCCTACTCAAATGCGCGCGATGAGATGTTTAACAAAACCTCCTTTGTCTTTGCCCCCTGGTATGTTGTACACAGTGATGACAAAAAAACAGCACGGATCAATACCCTCAAATATTTTTTATCACAGGTTGATTATAAAGACAAGAACAAAGAGTGTTTACGTTTTGATCACAGTGTCGTATGCCTTTTTGATGAGAGCTGTTATACAAAAGGATTAATTTATAAATGAGTTTAAATATTGATTTGGTACATTTTCTGGTTGTCACTGTTTTTAGCTTTTTGGTCGGACTCGAAGTTAAATCATACAGAAAACAGTATATTACTTCCAAAACAGAAAATCTTTTCTTTGGAGATGTACGCACCTACAGTTTTGTAGGAATTTTAGGCTTTGTTTTGTTTGCGGTTGACTCGAGTCTGCATATTCTGTATGCTGGAGGGTTTTTATCAATTACACTCTTGTATGCCCTGCTCTATCAAAAAAATCTTCAAGAAAACCAACGCAGTATTTTACTCTACATTGTTATGCTCCTTGTCTACTCTTTTGGCGCTCTGATTCAGACAGAGGCCTTATGGATGACAGCACTTCTGTATGTCAGTATTGTCTTTATATTGAATGTCAACAAAGGTGTTGAGAAATTTACACAAGAGATCAATATCAGTGAATTTGAAACATTAAGCAAAATGATACTCCTCTCTGTCGTCATCCTGCCTCTGCTTCCCGATACAAAAATAATTCCCTACATTCCGCTCTCTCCTTTTAAAATCTGGCTGGCTGTTGTAGTGATCTCAGGTATCAGTTACAGTGGATATATACTGCAGAAATACTTTTTTCCCTCCAAAGGCTACTACCTGACAGGAATTTTTGGCGGTTCCTACTCTTCGACTGCGACAACTGTTGTCTTGGCAAGGAAGGCAAAACAGCTGCAAGGATATGCCGTCATAGATGCAGCGATTATTTCGGCAACCTCGGTGATGTATCTTCGCCTCATTGTTATTGCCTTGATTTTTAATATTGAGATTGGAAAAAATCTGCTTTTTCCTTTTATACTTCTGGCACTTACAGGATTTCTGATTTCTCTGTTTTATTTGAAAAGCGAACAAAAAACACAGGAAAATGTTGAAATTGTCGACCACAATCCCTTGGAACTCAAAACTGCTTTTTTGTTTGCCTTTTTGTTTGTTGCCATGATTGTCATTACCCATTTTGTGACAAAACATTACGGAACATCAGGCCTGGAAATACTCTCTTTTTTAGTCGGATTTACCGATATTGATCCTTTTATACTCTCTATACTGACAGGCAAGTTCTCTATCGAGGACACCCAGACAACTGCCGCTATAATGATTGCCGCAGGAAGCAACAACCTCCTTAAAGCTATTTATGCCTTATGGTTTGGTACAATAAAAAATACCTATAAATCGGCACTGTGGATTTCTCTCTTAGGTGTCATTACCATCGTATGGGGACTCTATTTTGAACATATATTGTAAGGAATGATAAATGAAAATGAAAAAAACCGTTTTACCCTGGGAACATCCAAAACTGCAAGAAGAAGACCCGCAGTCATTAGAACTGATAAAAACCATTATGCAAAGCCCGACATATGCGATGGCGGAAGAAGACAAAGAGTTTATCAATTCTTATGAGGCAAGAGGTGTCCGACTCGAACTTGATTATCTCAAACCGGAACTCCAAATGAACAAACACGGCATAGAACATACCATAGTTGTCTTTGGAAGTGCACGGATTGTCGAAAAAGAGACTGCAATGAAACGGCTTTCTGCCATTGGGGAAATGCTGCAGAAAAAACCCAACAACAGAGACCTCTTACATGAACTCTATGTTGCAGAACGGATGGTTGGCAAAAGTATTTACTATGATGATGCCAGAAAATTCGGTCAGCTTGTAGGAAAAAGCGGAAAGAGTGCTGAGGACTGCCGTGTCACCGTGATGACCGGAGGCGGTCCCGGCATTATGGAAGCAGCAAACCGCGGTGCGTATGATGTCGGAGCCAAAAGCATAGGGCTCAATATCAAACTGCCGCATGAGCAGTATCCTAATCCTTATATTACCCCTGATTTGTGCTTTTTGTTTCACTATTTTGCCATCAGAAAACTGCATTTTTTAAACCGTGCAAAAGCTTTGGTGATTTATCCGGGCGGATTTGGAACTTTTGATGAACTGTTTGAGACACTGACACTGATTCAAACAAGAAAATCACAGACAATCCCTGTTGTGCTTGTCGGCAAAAGCTACTGGAACAAAGCAATAGATTTTGAATTTTTAAAAGATGAGGGTGTCATTGCACCGCAGGATACAGAGATCATTACATTTGCAGACAATGCAGAAGAAGCATGGGAATACATTCTCTCATGGCATCAAGAACAGGGAACACCACTCTACAGCTAAAAGGCAGTCATGTATGGATATATATTTTGCAGTATTAAACTTCACTCTCTCCGGAGCCATCGGATTGGTAGGTATCCTCACGCTTCAAAAAGTGAGTACACCCAATGAAGTTCTTTTTGCTCTCTTGCCGCTTTTATTTGCCCTGCATCAGTTTGATGAAGGTTTTGTCTGGCTTGGAATGGGTGGGCATATTGATACACGTGCCCTGGAGATTGCCGCAGGTATTTTTGTCTATTATGCGCAGGGTTTGCTGCCCTTTCTCATTCCTCTGGCTATCTGGCTCATAGAAAAAGACGGATACAAAAAAAAGCTGGTTGGAATTTTGGCAATTTTGGGTTTTGGTCTTGCTGTCTATACAATGTACGGACTCTCAACAGTACCAACAAGTGTCAGTGTTGTAAACAACACACTGTATTACAAAAATCCATGGACTGAAAACTTTTATGATGCGGGCATTTATATACTCACAACCTGCGGCTCTTTGATGCTCAGCAGCAGTATTGCCATAGAACTTTTTGGACTTTTAAACCTCATCGGTCTTGTTGTTATATATATTCTCAGACCTTACGGTTTTACCTCTTTATGGTGTCTGTATGCGGCAGCTATCAGCGGATTGTTATATTTTTATTTTGTTGAACGACGTATTCAGTTTCTCCAGGAACTCAAAACAAAAAAAGACGGTATAGGTAAAAAACTCGAACAGGAATTAAACAGACTCAAAAAAGCACATCCAAAGCTTTTTACTTCACGCCTCTAATGACACTGCAACAGTGTTCTGAGAGGATTCGTCAAGTAGTCATACCCATTGTAAATCGTAAATATCCCGTATAAAATCACAGCCACTGAAGAGAGGCTCATCATCATATTTCTAAAACTCGTCGCAGAGGCAAGAGAAGATAAAAATCCTAAAGAAAACATTGCCGGAATAGTGCTGATACCGAAAATAAACATTACCAAAGCACCGTAAAGCGGACTTGCCGTACTTGCAGCCGTGATGGCAAAAAAGTAAACAAAACCGCAAGGAAGCAGTCCGTTTAACATACCGAGAATAAAAAAGCTTGTATTTGATTTTGAGTGTAAAATAGCCTGAAAAGATTTTTTGTAAAAATTTGATGAAGAGATGGAATGTTCTATCAATGTAAGAAATTTTATTTTTCCCATTAACGACAAACCTGCCAAAATCATTGCAGTTCCTGCGATGATGAGCAGTGTACCGTTTGCGGTATTGCTAAAAGTTGCCACCCCGCCGATTGCGCCAAAGAGTGCTCCTAAAATTGTATAGGTCAACACACGTCCAAAGTTATACAGCAGATGAGCCACTGTTTTGGAGACCTTGGAGCTTGCAGGTTCAATTTTAATGGTTGAATAGGCAAGGACGATACCCCCGCACATACCGATACAGTGCCCAAAAGAGCCTAAAAAAGCGATAGTGACAATTGTCAATAAATTTACCGTATCCACACTATTGTCCCAGTAGCTGTTTTCTTATTTTTGGATCTTTCATTGTTTCGCCTCGGAGCATTTTTAGACGCATCGTATCGAAATCGACCATGCCCTCTTTTTTGTGCTCATAAGCTCCAAAGCCATACCCCATAGGTGTCAGTTCATTTAATGTATAATAGGCCTTTCTTCCGTCTATCCATCGGTGCGTATCTCTGCTCATCACCCAGATAACGGCCCTGTCTTGAAATTTTTTGTCACTGAGCCAATGCACAAAATCCCCATGATCATGAAAAAACCAGGTCTTCCCATCGGGTGCGACAACCTGAGAGGCATATGTCAAATCATCTATGACCATGCCACAGTCACTGTCTTGAAACTTATGCAACTCCATTTTCAAAGGCAACTGTTTAAGATTTCCCTCTTTGATAACAACCATTTTCTGCGTTTTTTCCAAAGAGAGAAAAAGTGTAACAATAACAATAACAATAATTCCGATAAGAAGAATCGGCATAAATTTTTTCATATTTTTTTAACCTTTATGTGAAATATGTCCTTCAGCCAAATTAAACAGCTTTTTTAAAACCGGTACTTCATACAATTTGGACTTTTGCACACCCAATAGTCGGCACTAAAGTACCGATTCCGATGAAGCATTATATAGCGAAATTGTTACAGTTGTATTAATCTCTTCTTTTTTTACCTTTTCCCAGATCATCATAATGCAAAAACCTTTGTAAATCCTCTTGCAAATCCTCGTCCAAAGCATCCCAGATTTCTTTTTTTTGGGCATATCTGGGGAGATCTTCTTTTTTTGACTTTTTAATATCCCGGATAAGGTAATGATAGCGTACAATTTTTTTCGTGTATTCACTGATAAAAGGCCAGTTTTTTATAATCTGATAACTTTTCTCTTCATGGTCCGTAAAACTCCATTCATGAAACTCATAATCCTCTGCATCTTTTTTATAGGCAACAAAAGGCTTTCCGATATCATGCAAAAGTCCTGCAGCAAAAAACTTGAAATCTCCCGCTTTGAGGGCATAATATGTCACACGAAGTGTATGCAGCAAAACACCGTGCTGATGCCATTTGTTCTGTGTAAAAAAGAGCGAATCCAAAAAAGCATAGGAAAATATTTTGTTGTTTGTTGTATTCACAGTGACTCCTTTGCCATAGGATGACATACTTCTACAGTATCTTTTAAATCCTGTTTTTGAATATGGGTGTATATTTGTGTTGTCAGCAGTGAAGCATGCCCTAAAAGTTCCTGTACTACCCGTAAATCGGCTCCACCCCGAATCAGTGAAGTTGCATAGGAGTGACGCAGTACATGGGGAGAGACTCCAAGATATTTTTGTGTTATTTTATACGCGGAAATTCGACTGAGTTTTCCTCCCTGGTAATTACACCAGACATACTCTTTTTGCATGTTACATGTAAGCAGATAGGCATCTATTGCCTGTTTTGCAACTTTTGCCAGAGGAACAATGCGCTCTTTTTCTCCCTTTGCGTGCCTTACATGTAACCATCCGCCTTCTATATCGCCGAGTTCCAGTTCCAGACATTCGCTGATACGCGTGCCGCTTGCATATAAAAACAGTATAAGGGCATAATCTCGCAAGCCTATCCAGTTGCTTCTGTCTATCAGGTCCAGACCGTGTAATATATCTTCATAAGATAAAAATTTTGGAAGAAGTTTTGGAATTTTTGCAAATTTCAGTTTCGTTTTTTCACTGCTGAATTGCTGTCTGTAGCAAAATTCAAAAAAGGCATTGACAGAGGAGAGCTTTCTGTTGAGTGTGCGTTTGTTTTCATACGAAGACAAGAGAGTCATAAGTTTTTGTGTATCAAGAAAAATCAACGGTTTGGAGAGTTTTTCTTCAATGGCACACAGATCACTTTTGTACGCCTCTACACTCTTTTTACTCAAAGCTCTTGTTACAGTAATATACTCTAAAAAAGCTTCCAGTTCGTTTGACATCTATTGTATAGAAATTTTTTCATTGTCTACAAAGAAGGCTTTTTTACCGACAAAAACAAGCCCGTCATCCAAATCCACTTCGTGAACGGTATAATCAAATGTTTTTTTATTGACCACTATCATATACCCCTCTTTTTCCAAAACATATAAATTATCTCCATCACTGATCATCCCCAAAAAGTGTGCAAAAGGAAACTTTATTTTAGAATCAACCTGCAAAGAGGGTGTCAAGGAGAGTATTTCTCCCTGTTTTGTTGTAATATACAAAGCTTTTTCATCATGCACGATATTTCGTAATTCATATTTGGCACGCAGTTCTTTTTGCGAAAGTGACAAGATTTTGGAATCACTTGCGGCAATGATTTTATCATCAAATATACTGAAATAGACAATATTGTTAAAATAGTCATCAGACGAGACTATGACAGTTCTGAGTCTTTTTTTCAGTTTTGTATTCACAATGATGACTTTGCCGTCTAATGTTGAAAAGATAACCAGATCATTCATAAAGTACGGCTGAACAATTCGAATATCATTGGCTATCGCTTTGCCGCCCTGTTCTTTGAACAAAAGCTCTTTTGAATGCATATCATATAAGGCTATTTCATTATTGGCAAACAAAACTGCCAGAATATTATCTTTGACACCTGCGGTTGCTATTGTTCTTTTTAAGGCAAAATGTTTTGTCATTTTCGCTGATTGCTCTGATGTAAGCGTCAAGTTTCCGTCAATTGCGGCAGATAAAACCCAACCGTCACTTTCACCAAGTACTCTTTGATGCTCTTTGTCTATTTGTATGCTTATATTTCCGTCTCTGTCTAAAACTTTTCCATTATCCAAAAGTGCCGTATTTGATGAAATATCAACTATTTCATCTTCAATTTTGGCATGATTTTTCCAGTCATAAGAAACTTTTTTTGGTGTAAAAACCTCTTTTGTACTACATCCGCTCAGCAATACAAGCATAATTGATGCTAAAAATATATATGTTTTCAAAGTCTATTTTACTCCATAGTGCATTAAAGCACGGGAAACCTGTGCCAATGGAGAGTTCACACTGATCATACTGAGTTTTGAATGTGCCTCTTCTATCTTTTTGTCATGCATTAGTAAAATTGCAAGTTGCACCTGAGCCAAGTCCCTGTATATTGCATCCTGTTTTTCAGTGTACTCTTCAAGTTTATTGCTATCCTGAAGATTTTGTGCCACTTCATAGCTTGACAAATCACCAAGCAGTAAAGCCTGAGAATTTTGCAGTTTTTCCAATTCTTTTATATTTTTGCTCACAACGGCCCGGGAATAGACCCAAAGATCATGCAGGTTCGGACTTAAAGTTGCCAAAGTTGCCAGTGTCGCTTCATCTTTCGGATTTTTCTGTAATGTCAAAAGTGCCTGGTTTGCCGCTTCAAGTGTATGCTGTTTGTTAATATTGTATGCAATGTCACCGGCAACAAACAGTGCAATTGCCACAACAGAACCTATCATTACTTTTTTGTATTTTTTTACAAATTTCTCCGTAACCACTGCTTTTTCAAAAAACTTTTCTTCTGATGTCAGCTCTTCTTTTACCATTTCAATATTTTCTTTTAAACTCAAAAATTCTTCCTTATATCTTCTTAATCATTTTATAAAGTTTCTAATATTACCCATAAATAAGTTAAAGTTTTATCAAATATATGATAAAATCAAAATAAACTATTATACAGGACAGACAATGCAAGTAGATGACACACTATTAACACGACTGGAAAAACTTTCCTATTTACATGTAAGCGATGATAAACGTGAAGAAATTATATCGCAGCTCTCAGAAATAGTAAGTTTTGTAGATAATTTAAGTGAGTTGGATACAAGTGAAGTGGATAGTACTTTTGCTATGGATGACCGAGCAACACCTTTACGCGAAGATATTCCCAAATGTGACAGTACCATCAGCCAGGAAATTTTAAAACACGCTCCAAAAAGTGCAGATGATTTTTTCATCGTTCCTAAAATCATTGAGTAGTGCCATGATAAAAGTTTATGGCATTAAAAACTGTGACAGCGTCAAAAAAGCACTCTCTTTTTTTAAAAAACACAATCTGGCGTATGAACTTTTTGATTTTAAAACACAGCAACTTCCGTGTGAAAAAGTAGACTACTGGGTGTCAAAAGTCGGCATCAAACCCCTCTTTAATACCAGAAGCACCACCTACAGAAATCTCAAACTCAAAGAACTGAACCTGGACGAGCAGCAACAACAGGAGTGGCTCTGCAAAGAAAACCTGCTGATTAAGCGTCCTGTCGTGGAGTATAACGATGATGTTCTTGTCGGTTTTAATGAAGAACAATACCAAAGGAGTTTTTTATGAATGAAGAAGTAAAAACAGAGAGTTCCACGCAACGCTTAGATATCAAAAAGCTGTTAAAAAGTGTCTTGGCATTTAAATCTTCGGATTTACACCTTGTTGTAGGCAGTGAACCGCAAATCAGAATAGACAAAGAGTTACGTGCTTTGAATCTTCCTGTCCTTACCGCCAATGATATTGAAGAGATGGCCTATTCTCTCATTGAAGACAAACAAAAGAAAGTTTTTGAAGAGCGCAATGAACTGGACTTCTCATTTGAACTCAAAGATGTTGGTCGTTTTCGTGCAAACTTTTACAGAACCATTCACGGAATTGCCTGTGCTTTTCGTATGATTCCTATAGAAATTCCGACACTGGACGAATATGGAAATCCGCCTATTTTCAAAGAACTGGTAAAAAAAGAAAAAGGACTGATTTTGGTCACCGGTCCGACAGGTTCGGGTAAATCAACAA
The DNA here is from genome assembly GCF_048081595.1 of Sulfurimonas sp. ST-27. Lineage (GTDB taxonomy): Bacteria > Campylobacterota > Campylobacteria > Campylobacterales > Sulfurimonadaceae > Sulfurimonas > Sulfurimonas hydrogeniphila. Next base: position 910,693 of record NZ_CP182226.1, on the reverse strand, counting down.
CACTCGCTTCCATGCTGCATGAGATAAATATGACAGAACGTCGTCATATTATCACCATTGAGGATCCTGTGGAGTTCGTTCATAAAAACATCAAATCTCTTTTTTCCCAACGTGATGTGGGAAACAGTACAGAATCTTTTGCCACAGCACTCAAATACTCACTGCGTCAAGATCCGGACATCATTCTCATCGGGGAAATGCGTGATGCCGAAACCATCGGTGCCGCACTTACAGCAGCCGAAACAGGGCACCTGGTGTTTGGAACCCTGCATACGAATTCTGCACCGGGAACAATCAACCGTATTATTGATGTATTTGACGGAGAGGAACAGGCCCAAATTCGGGCACAGCTTTCCTCTTCTTTGGTAGCGGTTATTGCACAGACACTTATTCCAAGAATAGGCGGCGGTAAAGTAGCCACACAAGAGATACTTATTACAAATCCGGCAATCCAAAATCAGATTCGAGAAGACAAAGTGCACCAGATTTATTCTCAAATGCAGTTAAACCAGCAAGAGACCCATATGACAACACAGACACAACAACTCATAGAACTGCTTCAGAAAAATATTATCTCAAAAGAAAATGCCATTAAAAACTCCAACAGACCCGAAGAGTTAATGAAAATGATAGGTTCCCTTTAGGAACCTTTTCGAAAACGAATCATTTTAAATCTTTCCCCCAAAAAGTTTGGCATGATGAGCATCTTTACTTTTTCAAGTTCCTGTTTGTATATTTTTTCATCAGCATGCTCTCTAAGCATCTCCAAAAGTTCTAAAATACCCATATCAACGAGTGCGACCATCTGCGCTTTGAATTCTACAAACTTCACTCCTGCCTCTTCATAGGCATCCTTTACATGTAAGAAGGTGACATCATAGGTGATATCGCTTTTTGCAAAGAGTTCTTCTGTGTTTAAACCCTCTTCAAAGAACGGATGCACTTCATGCTTTGTATAAATTCTGAGTGAAAAATCGGGACGGGCCTGCATCTCACCGTAATCAAAGCTTATAAATTCAAACTTCTTTGCAGCATTTGCCATCTCTTTTGCAAATGCTTCATATCCTCGTGCAATTTCCCCTCTGTCTTTGTGGTATTTTTTTGCCTTTTGCTCCACCCATTCGTCTGTTTCGTCAAAAATCACTTCATGGTTTTGTACCCGTGCACTTTTGCCTTTAAAATACAGTTCACAGGGAAATGCGTCAAATATTTCATTGGCTATAAAAAAGGCATTGTTACATGTAAGGTCAGAGAGAGATTTGTAATGTTTCAAAGATACAGCATCACCAAAACTTTCTGAAAAATATTCTCTTTGATGTTTCTGCAAATCATCAAAACGTTCTATAATGACAAACTCAAAACTTGACAACAGCTCCGGTCGCAGAGTATAAAGAAACTCACACACATCCGCCAAAAAGTACCCATGATGTGCCCCTATTTCACAAATAACCGCATCTTTTTGTAAAAAACCTTCATCAACAAGTGAAATAATATGCCTGGCAATGGTACCGCCAAAAAATTTGCTTGTACTGACTGCCGTATAAAAATCACCCTCTTTGCCTATATTTTTGTATGTTGCATAATAGCCGTTTTCACCATACAGCCACTCTGCCATATATTCACTAAATTTTTGACTCATTCTTTTTCCCGTTTATTTTTCATTGCTGATATACATTTCATACAGATTCAAGAGTTCCAACTGCTTGTCCAGCTCATATATTTTTGTGTCTATATTTTGTATCTGCAAAGAATTTGCAAGTCTTTGCACATCATATTCTGTCTTGTACCCAGCCTTAAAAAGTTTTTTTGTATCTTCCAAAAGCTTCGTATATAATACGATATTTTCATTACTCAACGCTATCTTTTTATTATAATTTTCTATATTGTGCATGACCTGTTCATACAAAGAGTTCAATTCTCTTTGTTTGTCTTTTAACACAATTTTTGCCTTTAAGTAGTCTACTTTTGCAGATTCTATATCTCTGAATGTATTGATATCGAGTGGAATTGAAAGGGCAATGCCATAATCATAGTAGTTTAACTCATTTGAATTGCTGACTATTGTCGGACCTACCTGAAAAGCCTGATTTGTCGTAAGCTTCCAGTTATATCCTGCTGTAAGATTTACCTTTGGAAGATATTTTGCAAGAGTAACATTTTTATTGTATCTGTTTTTCTCTGTCTGGGCTCTATCCATTTGCAGCACTATATTATGTTGTAAAAACTCGTCATGTTCTAAAAGTTTTAATTTCGGAATAGCGACTTTTGTATAATCCAAATCACTCAAAGCATGAAAAGAGCTCACAAGTTTTTCTTTCGCAGCCTGAATATCGTACAAAACAGACAAGGCTGTATTTTTTTGAATCACAGCATCATCCAAAAACCCTGAATCAAGCTGTCCGCTGAAATACTCCTCTTTTTTCTGTTGCAGATTTATTTCACTGTTTTTAATTTGTAGTTTTTGCTTTTGCTCTTTGAACTCTGTTTGTTTTATCTGCATCAAAACAGCAATAGTATCTTTAATCATTTTTCGCTTTGCCACATCAATAGAGTATTTCGTATAATATTTACTCGCATTGGCAAATTTTATGCCGTAATAGATCCCTCCGCTTTGAAAAATTGGCTGATTTATGCGAATAGCCGCATTTTGGTTTGACTGTCCGACACCAAAAGCATTGTTTTTGGAGTAACTGTAATTGATCTGAACAGGAACTATCCATGAGTCACGCAGTTTGGAACTCTCCGCTTCATTTTTTTCATAATCATACTGAAACTGCAACTGCTTGTAAGAAGATATGAATTGCTCCAGACCAGCATTGCCATCAGCTCCAAAAAGAGGGAAACTACAGCTGAGACATAGCAGAGTTAAGAGCACTGAAGCCTTCATCAATTTCCTCTTTTGTAATTGTCAGCGGTGGTAAAAATCTTAATGTGTTTCTTCCTGCTTTAAGCATAATGACACCATTTTCCTTTGCCAGGTTTATAATATTTGTCAGTGTATCTGCATCTTTGACACGCAGACCACACATCATACCAATCCCGACTTTTTGTGTAAATATTTCCCTGTTGGCATTATAAAATTTTTCCAAAGACTGATTGAACATCAAAGAGGTTATTTCCAAATCACCGCTTTGTTTTTTTTCATTGAGTATATCTACCACTTCACATACAGCACGGCTGCTCAGATAGTTTCCGCCAAATGTCGATCCGTGATCTCCTGCGCTGAGAACATGCTTGAGTGTTGTCATGACTATTCCTACAGGAACACCTCCTCCGATGCCTTTTGCCAGGGTGATAATCTCAGGGGAGATTCCATAAGCCTGCGATGCCGTAAATTCACCGATTCTATAAGCACCGGTTTGTACTTCATCGACAATCAAAGGAATTTCACGCTCTTTTAAAAGCTTTGCCAGTGCCTGTACTTTTTCTTTGTCCTGCGGCTCTACTCCGCCCTCGCCCTGAATCAGTTCGATCATTACACCCGCTGTATGGTCGTCCAGCAGTGCTTCGATTTCGTCTATACCGTCTGCATATACAAAGCCGTCAGGAAAAGGTCCGAAATAGTTATGCATCGCCTCCTGCCCTGTTGCCTTGACTGTTGTAATGGTTCGTCCGTGAAAAGAGTGGTTGAGTGTAATTATTTTGTATCTTTTTATCTCTCCGTCACGCTCCCCGTGTTTTCTGGCAATTTTTATAGCCCCTTCATTTGCTTCTGCACCACTGTTTGCAAAAAAGCACTGCATATCATACCCGCTTGTCTCGACAACTTTTTGAGCGGCCAGTGCCTGGGGTGCTATATAGTAAAGATTCGATGTGTGTGTCACACTTGCCAGCTGTTCACACAAAGCCCTGCTCACTCTTTCATTTGCATGACCGACTGAAACAACACCGATACCGGAAGTAAAATCTATATACTTTTTCCCCTCACTGTCAAAGAGAGTAGCGTTTTTTCCTCTTACAAACTCTATATCTGCCCGTGCATATGTCGGTAAAACATATTTTTTATCCATTTCTTTAATGTTCATTTTGTCTACTCTCTTTATTTTTTAGCAATTTTAACTTTATTTTCTTGAAAAACAGCACATTTACCCTCATAAGAGTGCTTTGAGGATGTCAGATTGTTGACACCCGGTGTGCCGCTGTATATAAGCACAGTATCTGTACGCAGTCTGCTGTCATTTTTTACTCTCAGAACAACACTCCCGTTTTGTGAACTTATTTCAATCTCTTCACCGTCTTTATATCCATGAAAGGGATGTATGTAGAGATGTTTTTCTCTGTAAAACTGAGAATTTAAACTTCTGGGACTCTTGGGTGTTATGAGATTAAACTCATCCTCAGCCTCACTCTGCTGAGTCTCAAACTCTTCCAAAAAAACAAATTCACCGCCATTGGTATCAAAACCGTTTTGATACGGAACTGCTTCTCTGTTTTCAACCTCAAAACATCCGTTTATTTTTTTCACACCAAAATTTTTAAAATACTGCAGATACTCCTCTTCTGCTTTAAGTTCTATATCAAATGCCTGACACAGATACGCTGCCAAATCATACTCACTGATACCAATGTCACTCTCAATCTGCTTATGCATCACCATCAGTCCGTTATGGGCATAGGAGGTACGTATATCATCTTTTTCCAAAAATGTTTTTGCAGGAATCACCAAGTCTGCCATTGCACTTGTTTCATTCTCGTACAAACCGAAATAAACTACATTTTGTGTTTTTTGTAAAGCATTTTTGACTCTCAAACTATCTGGCATCTGTGCAAGAGGATTTGCACCCTGAATAAACACAGTTTCAAAGGCATCAAAGTCAGTATTGACCTTGGAGACTCGTTTGGCTTTTGTTTCAAATGGAGAGCTGATTCCCTCTTTGGAATTTCCAAGGTATGCCACACCGCAGCCCTCTTTTCCAAAAAAGCCAAGGGAGACGGCAAAGGCATCAATACTGCGCATCACATCCGCCCCGTCTCTGTATTTTTGAATACCTACACCACAGACAATAGCAACTTTTTTATCTATAGTCATATGTAAAATATCGCCAATATCGCCCAAAGTCACACCGATATTTTCAAGTGTTGCTTTAATGCGCACACCCTGTGTCAATTCGTAATACTCCTCAAATTCACTTGCATACTGTTGTATAAACGCTTCATTCAAACTGTCATTAATGTATACAAATCGTGCTAAAAGCAATGCAAGGTATATATCTGTATGCGGTTTTATCTGTACATGTAAATCAGCCATCTGGGCAATTTTGGTTTTAACCGGGTCTATCACTATAATGGTTTTGTCTTTTATAAGCGGTAGTATGTGAGAAGAAGTCGTATGTGGATTTCTTCCCCAGAATATAATCACATCTGATTTTTCAATTTCACTCAAAGGCATATTTTTGTTGCTGCCTCTGCCTTCTATTATTCCGGCTTCTCCTGCTCCGTCACACAAGCTTCCATCCGTAAGCGTTGCCCCAAAATTCGCAAAAAAGTGGTCTGTCACTTCCTGCATCAAAGCAAAATTTCCGCTGCCTCTGTAATGTAAAACATCACTTTTAAACTCTACTGCAAGCAACTCTTTTAGTTTTAACAGTGCTTCTTCCATCGTAATTTCTTTTCCCTGAAATCGTGCTTTTTCTATCCTTTCAAATTTGTCATAATGGTTGAGATGGGGGCATAAAAATCCCTTTGTATGTCCAATTTTAAGAGGTTTGAGTTTTTTTTCATCATACACTAACCCGCAGGCGTCATAACAGTCAAGAGGACAGGCCGTAAGACTACTTTTCATTATTTCTCGCTTTGAATTCAATTTTTACCAATCCGGAAAATACTTTTTGCGCATCTATAATAATTTGCGCTTTGTATTTTGAAATATTTTTTGTATCTGCTATATAAGAAACACGTGAGACTTTATACGGTGTCTCTTTTCCGTTGATATATATCACTTTTTTCTTCACATTTTTTAAATCATTTTTATCCAAATAAACACTCAGCAGAGCCTTGGAGGTATCTGCAATTTTGGCCAAAGGGGTAGAAACCCCTACCGTTTGACCCGCTTTGACGGAGATTTCATACAATACAAAGTTTTTGGCACTGATGTTTTTGTCTTTTATGGTTTTTACAAGCTGTTTTCGTCTTAACTCCAAATCGGCTATAGTGGTTTTTAGATTGTTGATCTCTTTTTGTGTTGCAAGAGAAGAGTTCTCACTGCTCAGCAAGTCATAAAACTCTTTGTCTTTTTCTATACTGGATTTTATCTTTAAATGCTTGATTTTTTGATAATTTTCTCGCTTTTTTTCTACAAGTTGTTGCAGGTTTTGCAGTATTTTTTCATTCAAAAGCAAGGTGTTTTTTTGATAAGAGAGCTTTTTCTCAACAGCCTTTAATTCATCTTCATCAAGTTCTGAATCAATTTTTATAAAGACTTTTGATGTGAGTTTTTTTCCAGTCATATTGTCATCTGTGTAAAGCACTTTGCCCGAAACATTTGATGCAATTGTTCTTATTTCATAAGGTTCTACTTTTGAATAGTATACGTTGGAAAACAAAAAGGTAGTGATAAAAAGTAATGTTACTATTATTTTCAAAAATTCTTTCCTGAGTGATATTATAAAGCTATTTTAACATTTCATTACTAATATTCAAGCCAAATTCATTTTATTTTCGCTACTATTAATGCCTATTTAAAATTAAAGGTATTATATGTCTGTATTAGACAATGTCGACGCTGCCACAAATCTGGCAAAAAATAATGAATTACAACTGTTGGTCTTTAGGGTAAGTGAGAAGAGAGACTCAGCTTTTTATGCTATCAATATCTTTAAAACCCGAGAAGTGGTCGAATCTAAAAATCATTTTTTGACACAGATACCCTCTGCTCATCCCTTGTTTGAAGGGACAATCGTTCTTCGAAACCTGCAAATACCCATTTTAAATCTTCCTGCATGGCTGGATGTGACATTAAATGAAAATGAAATTTCTCATTCCAAAATTTTAATTTGTGACTTTAACGGTATTATTATAGGACTGAGAATTATGTCCGCCTACAGAGTGATCAAAAAGAACTGGAATGAGATGCACGCACCGGACAGTTACAGGCTCAAAGAAGATGGTGTAGTCATGAATGACACAAGGCTTGAAGATGGAAGCCTCTGCCTTATCCTGGACTATGAAAAACTTCTTGCTGATGTCTTACCGCAGGCACTTGTAAATGTAGACAAAGATATAGAATTTTTAAAAGATATTGTCATTCCCGATAAGCTGAAATACGGAACCGTCCTCATTGCAGAAGATTCAAAAACAGCACAGCGACACCTTATACAGCTTTTTCAAAAAGCAAACATCAATATCAAACTTTTTGACAATGGTAAAAAACTGATTGACTACATTAAAACGCTAGGCGAATCTGCAAAAGAGATACCGGCAATAATTACAGATATTGAAATGCCGGAAATGTCCGGTTTTACCGTCATTCAAAATTTAAAAGCCAATCTGCTCACAAGAGATATTCCTGTAATTGTCAACAGCTCAATGACAGGAGACAATAACAAAAGAGAAGCAGAAGATTTAGGCGCAAGCGGTTTTATAGATAAAACAAAAAGTCATAATGTCATCCCTTTGATTGTTTCGGTAATGGAATCATAAAAACAGTACAAGTTTTTCAGTTAGTCTTTTCTCTTAAATCTAGCATAAAACAAACTCCATCATCCCTGTTTTTAACAGTAAGTTTTCCGTTGTGATGTTCTTCAACAATTATTTTAGACATATAGAGTCCAAGTCCTGTACCATTTTTTTCACTCTTAGTAGAAAAATAAGGGTCAAAAATATCCTGTTTTCCACGATTTGCCACCCACTTTTGAAAAAACTTAAACAATTTTAAAGTCAGCTATGCAAAGCATCATAAAATCTTTGTTGAATCTTAGATAGTTTCATAGGGAATATTTCACCATCATCCAACTTTATAGCAAATACATGTTTAATGAGGTCCCTTAAAATTTTATATGAAATTTGATATTCTTTTTTTAAATCCCTTGTTTTTACTTCAAACTCTTTATATATAGCATATGCCACAAAGCAAATGAGGATATGGGCCTTGATTCTTGTTTCTAGCCTGTGATGTATCGGCCGTATTTGAAGATCTGTTTTAGAAATTCTAAAAGCTTTTTCAATGTGCCAAAGGTTTTGGTAATGTTCTATTATATCTTTATGAGAAAGTGTAGTATCGTTTATTATATACCCTTTTAATCCATCAAGTTTGCTGTCTTGTAAGACTTTGTTATGATTGAGTTTAAACTCTACTTTGCAATCATCTGTAATATCCAAGTACTTTGCATAATGGG